>NZ_WIWL01000078.1:0-88401 GCF_009600105.1 Pseudomonas sp. FSL R10-0056 | reverse complement strand
CCAATAATTTCGCCTGCTCTGTGTACTTTTTCATGACACCCCCCAATGTTGATGTCCAACATTTCGGGGTCAGATCATTTTTAAGTGGACGCGATAACCCTAAACTCGGAGTTCGAAAGGTGTATTGGCCGTTTGATTACCGTGAACAGAGGCTTTTTGAGGTCATAGACCACCGTCCTGAACCTGTTGAAGCCCCAGGGTTACATCATCGACAAGTGCTTTGGCCATTTCGCTGAGATAGTGCGAAGCCCACCTCATTGCTTCGTTGCCATCATTCATGGCGCCGAGGAAGGTGAGCGTGTTGATGCAGTTCATAATGAGAGAGGCGTGCTGCAGTGCTTCTTCGCCTGAAATACCGGCATTGACGGTAAATAGACGCTGGTCGCCTGCGTTGCATTTGGCGAAGGTGGCGCCGCCGACGGTCTGGATCATGGTTGGAGAGGTCATAGGGCACCTCTTTTGGTAGCGAGGGAGTTGTGGCGGGTGACAAGGCTGGAGTTGGTATGTAATGCGGCGAGGGCCATGGCTCGATAAGCCGCGGCGCGAATTTTGGACGGATTGCGGGCGTGATTCATTTGGCGTAACTCCTATTGTTGAGGAGCTGCCACGAATCGCCGTCAAACGATTTAGGGTGGCAGCTGTGCGCAGGTTGACGGACCGGGACAATAGGAACCCGGCAGGCCCGAAGGCCTCCCACGCACAGCCGCCATAAAACGGATCTGCGGACGCAAAAAAAGCGCCTGCAATCGTTATGGGGGCGCCTGTGCGCCTATTGTTGATCGGGCCGTCAAACCCGTTCGCTGATTTTGCAGCGACAATAAAAGGGTAACGCCACCCTATGAAAAGCGCAACCGTGCGGAGTGTTTCCGGTGGTTTCGGGCCTGGTACAGGGAAGGAGAGACAGTGGCGGATAGCCAGAAACAAGAAAGCCCGCACAGGGCAGGCTTTTTGGGTGTTTCGCAGACTGTCTGGGACAGCTATTTGGTGGGCCGGGGTAATCTGAATTTTATTCTTAACTATTTGATTTTATTGACTAATGTGAGTTTATAAAATTCTTTGGAATACCAACTGGAATACCGCGAGGAGTTGGATTGAGCAATATGCTTCGTATCCGTATTTTTTTGAGGACAGCCAAAAGGATCATCTGTTTACTCAAAGCCGGGCAAGCTGAGCATGCCGCCCTTGGTCCGCTTGCCAAAGCCCGTGGGCATCAGGATTGTGTGCTTCTTCATCTCTGTGAGTATTGCCAACCATTCGGCTTTGCCAAAGCGCAGTTTGGTGTCGTTCCAGCTACGCATGACTTCGTTCACGATGGCTTCATCGGAAATCGGGCGGCCTTCGAGAATAAAGTCGTTCCAGGCGGCATAGAGCGTCACAGTCATTTCGCAACGATCCGTATCCCAGTCCCGCATTAGCTCGATGACCTGCTCAAGGGTGGCGCGCTCAGCGGCCGACCAGGCGCTGCTATACGCCTGCCTATGCTGCCCAGCTTGGGAAAGTGGGCGGTAAGCATGGCCAACAGTCTCGCGCTCGATGCGCTCATACCACTGATGGGTTTGCATCTGGCCTTCGACCTTATTCATCAACTGGCGATCGTGGGGGCCGGCGGCGTCACGCAGGTAGTTACCTTGGATTGCGGCGAGCCTGGCCGCGTGTTCGGCTAAGTAAATGACTTTCTGCAGCTTGCGTTGACCGAATGTTCGTTGGCTATGTAGCCGATGAGTAATTTCTGCAGCGAGCAAGGTACGCGGAACTTGTCGATCCGAGACGGCAGGTGTCTGCTGGCTTTTATCGGAAAGGGCACGTTCGACCAGCGTGCTGGCCAGCTGGGCGTTCAACTGGCGGGCCAAGGTTACGCGGTTTTTTAGTTGGTCGCAGAGGGCCAGCAGTTTATCTAACAGATCAACAATTTTGCTTTGCTCTTGCAGCGAGGGCAGGCGTAGTTTTATCGTCTTAAGATTTTTGGCGCTGATACCTATGTTTCCGACAGTGGTCGCGCAAAAAGATTCTATCTGTGCTCGTGCCGGAGCCGCGTTCAATATGTATTTGAGATAATGAGGCGAAGCTTTACTCCGGTTAGCTCGGAATCGGATGAGCTTATCTGGGAAAATTTGAGGTACGCCTCGAGTGCCGCAGTAAAGCGAGAAAGCCCCGACATAATGAAGATTTCCATTGAAGCGGCACGCTAAGAGGTCATCTTTAGCCAATAGAAATTTTTTTGTTTCCGCCTCTGTAACGTCCGCCCACTTGTGCTCGTTTTCGTCAGTGAGGAAGTCTGCAACTCCTGTTCCTGCGCTGATGCGAAGAATTTCTACAGCGCCTGGTGAGTCCTGCGGTTTCTTGGATGATCCGTTTAGAGAGTCACCATCGATTACATCTGAAAGGGCCAGATAATCTGCAGGCGCAGCTGAACTAACGAGACGCCCATCGGCAGCGAAGTGAAGGAGTGTTTGTCTGAGGGCGTCGATGCTGGACTCAGTGGTGAAAAGGGTGTGGAAGTGTTCGGCCAGGCGTTGCCAGTTGGTGGCGAAGTCGTTGGCGTCGTTGGTTTGGGTCAGGTCGTCGAGCAGCACTTGTACCAGTTGGGCGTGGGCGCTTTCGGAGTCGGTCTGCTGGGCTTCCATGCGATCGCATAGGGTCATCAGCTCATCGACTTTGGCGACGATGCGGTGTTGTTCCTCCATGGGAGCGAGCGGGATTAATAGCCCTTTTAGCGCGGTTCCGTTTACATTTGGTTGCCCGGTGCCCATTGAGTTGGCATAAAGCTGCTTCCAATAAAGCTGAGAACCCAAAAATACTTTAGTGAAGTCAGGGAATATAGCGTCAAGGCGGCCAATTCGGATCAGATATGAGGCAAACACAGCTGAGTGGGTAAGTCCTGAAACAAGATAAGACTTACCAATAGTCCCTCCTGTTCGAGCAATAACGATATCGCCATCTTTCAACTCATAACCGGTAATTTCTCTCGGAGAAATGTCACATCCAGGAACGCTGTTCCAGTTGACCCCATCATTTTGGATGTCAGTGATCCTGAGAAGTAAGGGCTCTCCGCTTTGGTGATTCGCGGATGCTGTAAAGCCATATTGAACATCACTAGAAATCCGCCCAAGATGAGACCACTCCCAACCTGTCGGTAGCTCAAACGGTCTTTCCTCATTAGCGATCTCATTCAGCGACTTCTGCTTCTTGAGCTTCCCCTCAGCCACCAACCGCGCCTTCTCCGCCGCGATCCGCTTTAGTAACTCACTGGCCGGCTCATCACTTGGATCTTGCGGCACCAACTTGCCGCGTACTGCCAGTTCCAGAATCAGCTCGCGCAGCTTCTTAATGCCATTCGGCGCGCCGGCCAATAGCGACAGATTGTCGGTGAGCAACGCGGTCATGGCTGACGCTCCAGCGCTTCGGCCAGTACCGCTTTGAGCTGATCACGCAGGTCGCTGATTTCGCCTTGGAGAGCAGCGTAGTTGTGCAGCAGCTTGAGTGGGTCGTGGCTGATCTGCTCGCCGATATGCGGGTTTTTGCAGTCCAGGTTCCAGTTGCGCGTCTGCAGCTCTTCGACGCTGACTTTCCAGGAAAACTCGTTCTCCACCCGTGCGGCAAAGCCATCGGTCTCTTTGCCCCACCAGGCTTCTTCCACGGCGAATTCTTCGATACGCATGGGGCGAGTCTTGGAGTAGTTCTTCACACCGGTCGGGTATTGGTGTTCGTAGAACCACACCTGCTTTGTCGGCGTGCCCTTGGTGAAAAACAGCAGGTTGGTCTTGATGCCGGTGTAGGGGCTGAACACGCCGTTGGGCAGGCGAACGATGGTGTGCAAGTTGCACTCGGTCAGCAGTTTTTCTTTAATGCGGCTTTTGATGCCTTCGCCAAACAGAAAGCCATCGGGCAGTACCACTGCGGCGCGGCCACCGTCTTTGAGTAACTGCATGATCAGCACCAAAAACAGGTCGGCGGTTTCTCGGGTGCGGAAGGCGGCGGGGAAGTTGGTTTCGATGCCGTCTTCCTCCATGCCACCAAACGGCGGGTTGGCAACGATGCAATGCACGCGCTCGCTCGGACCCCAACTGATCAACGGTTTGCTCAGGGTGTTGTCATGGCGGATCTGGCTGGGTACTTCGATGCCGTGCAGGATCATGTTGGTGGTGGCAAGCAAGTGCGGCAGCGGCTTTTTCTCCACGCCGAAAATACTGGCCTGCAGGGTGCGTTCGTCTTCGGCGGTTTTTACATAGCGGCTGCGCTTGTGTTCGATGGCACAGGTGAGGAAACCACCAGTACCGCAGGCCGGGTCCATGACCTTTTCGTCCAGCTTCGGATCGACCATGCGCACCATAAACTCGGTGACTGGCCGCGGCGTGTAGAATTCGCCGGCGTTGCCAGCATTTTGCAGGTCGCGCAGCAGTTGCTCGTAGAGATTGCCGAACTCGTGGCGTTCCTGGGCCTTGTTGAAGTCCACGCCGTCCTGAATCTTGTTGATCACCTGGCGCAGTAGCTGGCCGGATTTCATGTAGTTGTAAGCGTCTTCAAAGACACTGCGCACTACGAAGGCTGACGGCGTATTGCTGTACTCGTGCAGGTTCTGCAACTGGGGGAACAGGTTGTTGTCGATAAAGTCCTTGAGCGTATCGCCGGTCATGCCTTCAGGATCGGCGGCCCAGGTACGCCAGCGGCAACTGTCGGGAATGGGCGAGCGGTAACTGTCGTCCATCAGTTCCCATTCCAGCTCGCGATCATCGAAGATTTTCAGGAACAGCAGCCAGACCAATTGGCCGATACGCTGGGCGTCGCCGTCTACGCCAACGTCTTTGCGCATGATGTCCTGAATGGACTTGATGGTGGAGCTAATGGACATGAGTTTCTCTCGACACGTACCGCAAGGGGGGCGAAATTCTACCGGAAAGAGTGGACGGATGCTTTGGCATGTCGTCGCTGTTTAGCCTTTAGCTTGCGTAAAGCTCGTCTTCCAGTTCATGGATGGCCTTGTTGTAACCAGCCTTGCCGCCAAAGGCCTTGACCAGCTCGATGGGCGCACCGAACTGGCTGAAGGGGTCAAGCTGCAGGATTTTGATGTCCTCAATATGCTCGATGCCGGTATCGGCATATTTATCCAGCAATGCCTCCAGTACTTGGCGGGCTGCACCGGAATACTTGGCGAAATAGTTGCGCTTTTTCACCTTCTCGGCGCGCTCGTGGCGGGATAAGGCAGGCTGGTCGAATGCGACATGGCAGATCAGATCGAACGGGTCGAGGGGCTTGCCCTGTTTCTGTTCAACTTCTTCGGCCAAGGCTTCCCACATCACCCCCTGGGCAGCCATTTCCTCCATGATGGCTTTCTTTTGCTCGGCATCACTCCAGCGTCGGAGAAAGTCATCCAGCGAGGCGAATTGCTTTTGCACGCAGGTGCGGGTGTAGTCGCGTAGCGATTCAGTGATCAGTCCACCACCCGGCCCGTAATACTGCACACGCTCGGCGATGACATAAATCGGGACGTTGTCGATGACGTACTTGATGCGTTTTTTGCCGTCATCTTCGCCGGTAAAATCCAGATCATCGCCCTCATTCTCGTTGCCTGCGCTGATGCTGTCTTCGTCGGCAAGCGGGTCATCCGGCGGTACGGGAGAGTCATCACCTTCCGGGGCGTAGATCACCACCGGGTCGCCGTCGAACGCCGGGTCGGCAAACAGTTCTGTGGCCTTTTTGAAGTCCATGATGGTGAACCAGTACTTGCCGTAGTCCTCGTTGATACGAGTGCCGCGACCGATGATTTGCTTGAATTCAGTCATCGATTTGATGTGCTGGTCGAGCACGATCAGTTTGCAGGTCTGAGCATCCACCCCGGTGGTCATCAGTTTGCTGGTAGTGGCAATGACCGGGTAACGCTCTTCCGGGTTGATGAAATTATCCAGCTCGGCCTTGCCTTCCTGATCGTCGCCGGTGATACGCATGATGTATTTGCGGTTCTCGGCCACACGCTCGGGGTTGAGGTTGACCAGGGCCTGGCGCATGCGCTCGGCGTGGTTGATGTCGTCGCAGAAGATGATGGTTTTCTGAAACGGATCGGTGGCCTTCAGAAACTCAGTAACCTTGTGCGCCACCAGTTGAGTGCGCGCCTCGATCACCAGGGTGCGATCCATATCCTTGAGGTTGTAAATGCGGTCTTCGATTAGTTCACCATTCTTATCGAGCATGCCTTTGGGGGGGCGCCAGCCTTGTAGGTCTTTGTCAAAATCGATGCGCACTACTTTGTAGGGGGCGAGAAAGCCGTCTTCGATGCCTTGCTTCAAGGTGTAGCTGTAAATCGGTTCACCGAAGTAAGTGATGCTGGAAACCTCTTTGGTTTCCTTCGGTGTGGCGGTAAGGCCAACGTGGGTGGCGCTGGAGAAGTAGTCGAGGATTTCACGCCAAGCGGAATCCTCGGCGGCGCTGCCACGGTGGCATTCGTCGATCACGATCAGGTCGAAGAAGTCGCGGGAGAACTGCTTGTAGATGTTCATCTCTTCATCAGTGCCGGTGACGGCCTGATAGAGCGACAGGTAAATTTCGTAGGAAGTGTCGATCTGGCGTTTGGCGATTTTGGTCATCGCCTGGCCGAAGGGCTTGAAGTCGTTGTTCTTGGTCTGGTCGACCAGAATGTTGCGGTCGGCCAGAAACAGGATGCGTTTCTTCTGTTTCGACTTCCACAGTCGCCAAATGATTTGGAAGGCAGTGTAGGTTTTGCCGGTCCCCGTGGCCATCACCAGCAGGATACGATCCTGGCCGCGCGCTACAGCTTCGACTGTACGGTTAATGGCATTCATCTGGTAATAGCGCGGTATGCGCCCTAAGCCGTCGTCATAGTAGGGCGCTTCGATCTTGTGCTGGGCTGTGTTATCCAGCCCCTTCCATTGGCAGTAACGGTGCCAAAGTTCGGCAGGGTTGGGGAATTGATCAAGGCTGAGTTCGGTTTCTACCTGACTGCCCGTGCCACTGCGGTCGTGAAACAGGAAGCCATCGCCATTGCTGGAGAATACGAACGGTACGTCCAGAGCCTCCGCATAGCCCAAGGCTTGCTGCATGCCTGATCCAATGGAGTGCTTGTTGTCCTTTGCCTCGATCACAGCGATAGGCAGGTTGGCCTGGTGGTAAAGGATGAAGTCGGCACGGCGAGCTTCACCGCGGCTGTGCAGTTTTCCCCGGACGATGATGCGGCCTTTGGTAAAGCTGACCTCCTCGCGCACCTGCTTGTGCATGTCCCATCCAGCTTGCTGAATGGCTGGGGCGATGTACTTGCTGCAGATGTCCCGCTCGGAAAACGACTTTTTGTCCATAACCCCAATTCCCTTTCAAACCGGCCTGGTCGTCCCATTCCGGCGCTGCTGATCATCTTCGATGGGCGTAAATGTACCTTGTTTGATGATGGCACGGGGGAAGATCAGGTTTTGGAGGTTGGGCTTGTAGGCAATGTAAGTCGAGGCCTTAAAAGATCAAGTGTTTCGAGTTGTCCCGGTTCTTTTATCTTATATCGCTCATGGCTGCGGGCTGAAGATGATCAGGATGAACTGGGCCACACGCGAATCGTTGGTACTGAAGCAGCTTGCGTCGGCGTACATCAGCAATTTGTCGGAGCATGCTCGGTCGTTCCTGACGCGAATAGGCAACTGGATATAAAGCCGGGTCATAGGGGATTGCATCCAGCACGTCGATTCCATGTTCGACGTAAACACGTTTGCCCAGCGGGGTCAGTGCAAGAGTCTTAATCCGACAAATATGTTCCGCTATGGCCCGGTATCCGTCATGTACCAGCAGATCGCGCAGGTAGTGGTTCGAGGCGCGCAGCGCAATCTTCACTCGCACTGACTCCCGATGTGGTCGAGCCTGCCAGTAAGCAAACAGATTGAACAAACGAGACTTCAGACACGTGATGGGGTCGATAACGGCGACTTGCACCCCTTCAATGTCCAGAATGGATAAATACTTGAAAATATCTTTTTTGGGCGCGCCACCGACGCTGTCCATTTCCAGGATATCGACGATGACCTCTTTCCCATCAACCCAGTCAATATAAGCGGCCGCAATATTGATCGTATTGTCTGCCATCTTTGCCCTGCGAAACGGGACGCCCATCATGCGTTGGCAGTAGTTGACTGACTGGGAGTTGCCGATGAAATCCAGGTCGTCACTGGTAACGAATGCGACTTCTTCACCCGTCATTTCATCGATGAGATATTGCCGGGCCCAGAGCGCAAGGGATTGACCGCCAACGATTACAAGACCGTAGTCGGTGACAGCAGATTGAATTGAGGGGCGGTAAACGCGCTGAATTAGATCGAGCAGGAAAGCGAAGAGCGCTGAACGTTCAAGGAGGGCGAACGGAGCATCTTCGTTCACCGCATCTGTCATCAGTTGCTTAGCGCAGAAAATCGTTGCGGGCGGGCGATTGGGCCAGAGCTACCGCGAAGCACGGCTTTGGCACGGGCAGCAGCCATTTCAAGCGCCTGAGGATCGGCTGCATAGACAGCATCAACTTGACGGTCACGCGAGCTGTTTTTAAGGCTCATCATTTGCGCAAAGCTAAGGTCTTTTGAATGCGGGTGGCCGCTGATCATGGCAAAAGTACCCACAAGGGTGGAAAACATTGACTTGAACAAGTTATCACACGCACCTAGGGCATTAACAAGCGAAGGACTATGATTGAAAGGCTTTAACCGACGAAATGCATAGCCTGTAGCTGATTTTTGCGGCCGCTTGCGACCTAGGTGGCGTTATGAATTTCGGGGCGTTCTTAAGAGCTATATGTCACTGAATCCCAGGCACAAAAAAAGACGTCCGAGGACGTCTTTTTTTGTTGAAGTGGTGGAGCCGGGGGGATTTGAACCCCCGTCCGCCAGTACTCCGCTGTCGGTACTACATGCTTAGCCGTTTCTATTAAGTTAACCCTCAGCGACCCGAAGGGCAGGGTGCTTTGGGCGAGTTGTGTAAGTTTTAGCCGATTCGTCCACAACGTACTGCACGGCGATCCTGTTCTATATGACAATCACTTCAGGTTTACAGGCATCCCCTAGTGATTGCTGGACCCGAAGGTACCAGGAGGATGGCTAAGGCAGCTTACGCTGCGAGAGCTTGACCCTCGTAGGTTTCGTCATTGGCAACTATAAGTAGTTGCAACAGTGGATTTACGAGTTCTGTTACCAACTCGGCATGCACCTAGAGTTTCGCAACCGGCGTCGAATCCTAAACGGCCCCGATGCCTGCTGTGTATAACCAGCAAGCTAGCGGAGTCTACGCCTTTCTGACGCAGAAGGCCAACCCAAAGGGGTTACTCACCACCTTTGTTGTTGTTGGCAATGTCCTGGAGCACCTGGGTGGTCAGTGAAACGCAGGCCTGAGTGCCTTCTTTGGTGCCTTTGGATTGTTCTTCCTTGGCTTGGGCAACGGTGCTGTCGATGTTGTCTTGTAAGTCGGAGCTGATTTCGCCAGAGCTGGCTACGGCGTCGTTGATCTTTTGCAGGTTGATCTGGCAAAGGTCGTCTGCCGCAAACACCGGGGAGGCCAACATCACTGCGGATATAAACAGACCAGCAAGAGCGGTACGCTTCATGGGGAAAACTCCTTGTGCACAGGGTAGGCCCGGTGTTTCCAGGCTCGGTTTTATGCCCCAAACATTGGGGCCTTAAGCCAATTGACTATAGCCACGCTCGGGAGTTCTGCCTGGGTCAGGCCATTAATTTCTGGTTTTTTTTGTGCCCGAAAGTAGAGCGAATATTTGATTTGGTGGGAGCGGGCTTGCTCGCGATGGCATCGACGCGGTGCATGGGTCACACCGCAGCGATCCTGTCGCGAGCAAGCCCGCTCCCACATTTTCAGGCCTGGGCGCTGGTGACGCGGTCTACCAGGTACACCAGGCCGTGATAGTCGATCCCGCCATGCTGGCTCAAGCCAATCTCACAGGTTCGGCTGGTGGAGATCCCTTCGCTGCAATATTGCACCGCGTCTTTCAAAGTGCGCAGTGAGTGGGCGTTCAGCTCCGGGGTGGTAAAGCCTTTGTCACCGGCAAAGCCGCAGCAATGGATACCCTGGGGGATCACCACGTCGGTGCTGCACAGCCGCGCAATATCGATCAGGGCCTGGCTTTCGCCCAGGTGCTGGGTGCTGCAGGTGACATGCACGGCAATCGGTGCGGTTTGCGGGGTAAAGGTCAACTTGTCCACAAGGTGGGTGCGGATAAAGCGGACCGGGTCGTACAGGTCGAGGCGACTTTCCCCCAGGTCCTGCACCAGGCGCAGGGTACAGGGGCTGGTGTCGCAGTAGATCGGGTCAAGCCCGCCACGGCTGGCATGCAGCAGTGCGCCGATCAGTTCCTGGCGCTTGTGTTCGGCTTGTTCGTTGTAACCTTTCGACGCAAACGGCTGGCCGCAGCACAGGCTGTCCATATTGTCGGGGAACACCACCTGGTAACCGGCTTTTTCCAGCAGGCCGCGGGTTTTGTCCAGCAACGACATTTGTTCTTTGTCTCCTGCCGCCGGGCCCATGACCCGCGACACGCAAGCCGCCAGGTACACCACCCGCGGGCGGGCATCCTTGACCGGCGGGGTAAAACGAATCGCCCGCTCCGGCTGGGGCATGGCGTTGGTCCACAAGGGCACGCGGCCTTTGCTGGCCTTGCTCAGGGTCGATGAGAGTTTTGCCAGTCGCGGCGCCCCCAGCAGCATGCGCGCACCATTGGCCACGTGCAGGGTAAAACGTGCCCCCTGCAGTGCTGTGGTGAAGTGACTGGCCAGCCAGTCAGCCGTTTTCACACTGTCAGCGCTGCGTGCCCGGAGTTTTTTCACCAGTTCGCCGGTATTGATGCCCACCGGGCAGCGTTGCGCGCATAAACCGGTGGCTGCGCAGGTATCAATGCCTTGATAGGCGTAGGCTTTTTCCAGCTCAGTGGTGTCGATGCCAGCGCGCTTCCTGGCCTGGATATCGCGCCAGATCACAATCCGCTGGCGTGGACTAAGGGTCAGTCCCTTGGACGGGCACACCGGTTCGCAAAAACCGCACTCGATGCACTTATCCACAATCTCGTCCGCCGCCGGCATTGGCTTGAGGTGCTTGAGGTGGATATGCGGGTCTTCGCTAAGCACCACGTCGGGGTTGAGAATGCCCTGCGGGTCGAGCAAACGCTTGAGCGTCCACATCAACTGGTAGGCGTCGCTGCCCCATTCCAGCTCGACAAAGGGCGCCATATTGCGCCCGGTGCCGTGTTCGGCCTTGAGCGAACCGCCAAACTCCACGGCCACCAGTTGCGCCACGTCATCCATAAAGGCCTGGTAGCGCGCCACTTCCTCGGGCTTGTTGAAACCCTGGGTAAAGACGAAGTGCAGGTTGCCCTCCAGCGCATGGCCAAACAGGATCGCTTCGTCGTAGTGGTGCTTGTCGAACAGCTCGATCAGGCGGTTGACGCCGATGGCCAGTTGTTCAACGGGGAAGGTCACGTCTTCGATGATCACCGTGGTGCCGGTTTTGCGCACCGCCCCGACGGCCGGGAAGGTGTCTTTGCGGATCGCCCACAGCTTGGCGTTTTCTTTAGGGTCTTCGGTGAAGTCGACCTGTTTTTCAACCGGGAAATCGACCAGCGAGGCCATGATTTGCGCCAGTTGTTCGTGCAGCAAGGTCTGGGATGCTGCGCGGGACTCGATCAATAGCGCGCAGGCATTGGCCGACAATTGTTGTACGAAAGCCGGCATGCCGGGTTTGTCCTGCACCGAACGCAGGCTGCGACGGTCGAGCAGTTCCACGGCAGACACGGGCTGGCTTTTAAGCACGGTGACGGCGTTGCAGCAGGTCTCGACATCCGGGAACACGATCAGCGCCGAAGCCTTGTTCGGGTGGTCGATCACGGTGTCGTAGGTCACCGCGCTGATAAAGCCCAGGGTACCTTCGCTGCCCACCAGCAGGTGGCTGAGGATATCCAGCGGGTCGTCGAAATCCACCAGGGCATTAAGGGACAGGCCTGTGGTGTTTTTCAGACGGTATTTGTGGCGGATTTTTGCAGCCAGTTCAGCGTTGGCGCGGGTTTCGCGAGCCAACGTCCCCAACTGCTCGAGCAATGGCCCGTGGCTTTGGCGAAAGGCGGCGATGTTGGCGGCATCTTCGGTGTCGACCCGGGTACCGTCGGCCAGCACTACGCGCAGGCCCGCCAGGGTGTGGTAGGTGTTTTGCGCGGTGCCGCAACACATGCCGCTGGCATTATTGGCGACGATGCCGCCAATTTTGCAGGCGTTGATCGATGCCGGGTCTGGGCCGATCTTGCGTCCGAACGGGGCCAGCCAGGCGTTGGCCTGGGCGCCGATCACTCCCGGTTGCAGGCGGATTTGCCTGCCCTGGCCGCGGATTTCCTTGCCGTTCCAGTTGTCGCCGAGCACGATCAGCACCGAGTCGCTGATGGCCTGGCCAGAGAGGCTGGTGCCCGCTGCGCGAAAGGTCACCGATACCTGATCGCGACGGGCCAGGCGCAGCAGCTCCACCACTTCGTCTTCGGACTCGACGCGAATCACCAGCTTGGGGATCAGTCGGTAAAAGCTCGCATCGGTGCCGAACGCCAGGGTCGACAGCGCATCGGTAAAACGGCGGTCCTGGGGGATCAGTCGCTCGGCATCACGCACAAAGGCGGCGGGCAGGCTCATGCATCCTCCAGAATCAGCACGATCAGGTCTTTGGGACCGTGGGCGCCGTAGGCCAGCACTTGCTCGATATCAGCGGTTTTCGACGGTCCGGACACCAATAGCGCATTGGTCGGCATGCCGGCGGTCCAGTTCATTTCACGCTGCACCTGATAAAAGTTGTCACGGATTTCGCTGGCCTTAAGCAGGGCAAAATGCACCGGCGGCACCAGGCTCATCAGCCGTGGTTCTTCCGGGGTTGGCCACATGATCAGGCTACCGGTGGCGGCAATCGCACCCAGGGTGGTGGTGAAGCTGGCCGGTGTATCGTTGAACAGTTCGGCTTTCCACGCTTCTACCGGCCGGTCGTAGGCTTTAAGTGCTGGCAACCCGGGGTTTTGTGCCCAGTGTTCGCTGACCTTTTGCCCGTGCGCTGTAGTCGGTGCGATCAGCAGGCTTGGCAACTGACGGTCGGTGACCAATTGCGCGAGCAATGCAGGCCAGCCTTGCTCGGTACTGAGGTGGATTTCAGTGTGGACCGCTTCCATCAGCTTGCGCAGTTGCGGGATACGTTGCTCCGGGGTGTAGGTCCAGGGCTCTGTGACCAGCACTTCGTCAAAATTGTCAGGCACCGGTGTGGTGCCCGTCAGGCTTTTACGCAGTTTATTGAGGATGTTTTGCTTGGCGCTCATCGTGTTTCTCCCGACTTTTTCGCCAGATGCTCGCGGGCCATATCGTGCAGCGAACGGGCGGCGGGTTTGGGCGCGCTGTGGTTTTGCGTCCACGGGCCTACCTTGCTCGGCGTCAGGGCGCGCAGACGGGTAGCGGCTTTCAGGAAGGTGCGGTAAAGCGCGGGTGAGCTGTTGAGCTTGGCCCACATATTCCAGATCAGGCGCTCTTTACGCGAATACTTGCTGCCCTGACCACGCATGATGCGCGGTACGGTATCGGGGGCTTTGACGTTTTCTTCACGCAGGCGCCGCAGCAGGGCCGGGATCGGGATTTTTACCGGGCACACTTCGCCACAGGCACCGCACAGCGACGAGGCGCTCGGGTGATCCGGGACTTTGTTCAAGCCCACCATATGTGGCGTGATGATTGCGCCAATCGGGCCGGGATACACCTCACCGTAGGCATGACCGCCAATGCGGGTGTAAACCGGGCAGTGGTTCATGCAGGCACCGCAGCGAATGCAGTTGAGTGTCTGGCGCAATTCGCTGTCGGCAAACGCCTGGCTGCGACCGTTATCGAGCAGCACCAGGTGCACTTCTTCAGGGCCGTCCAGCTCGCCGGGTTTGCGTGGGCCGGAAATCATATTGACGTAGGTGGTGATGGGCTGGCCAAGGGCCGAGCGGGTCAGCAGGGACACCAGCGGTACAACGTCGCGCAGGTTCTCGACCACTTTCTCGATGCCGGTAACGGCAATATGCACAGGCGGCACCGTGGTCGACATACGCCCGTTGCCTTCGTTTTCCACCAGCAGCAGGGTGCCGGTTTCAGCAACGGCAAAGTTGACGCCAGACACGCCGATATCGGCTTCAAAGAATTTCTGGCGCAGTACGCGGCGGCCGATCTGGATCAGTTGATCCACGTCCTTGGTGTATTCCACGCCGAGTTTTTCGTGAAACAGGTCGGCCACTTGCCCGGCGTTCTTATGGATCGCGGGCATGATGATGTGGGAGGGTTTTTCGTTGTCGAGTTGAACAATATATTCGCCCATGTCGGACTCAAGGCATTCAATGCCCTGGGCGCCGAGTACGTGGTTCATCTCCATCTCTTCGCTGACCATCGACTTGCCTTTGATCACCTGTTTGGCGGCGCGCCGGCGGGCGATGGACATGACGATTTGATTGGCTTCGTCGACGGTTTCAGCCCAATGAACCTGCACGCCATTACGGGTCAGGTTGGCTTCCAGTCGTTCCAGCAGGTCAGGCAACTTGGACAGGGCGCGGGCGCGGATGGCGTTGCCCAGAGCGCGCAAGTGCTCGCGCTCATGGGCGTCGCTGAAGGCAACAGCGCGCTTGGTCATCAGAGAATCCATCGCACTGCGGAAGTTGTTGCGCAGTTGCTTGTCGCCCAGGGCTTCGTGGGCGCGCTCGCGGAAGTCTTCTTCGACCGCGACGGTAGGGATCAGGGTGCTGGCGCTCATTGTCCACCTCCGGTGCGCTGCCACAGGAAACTGGCCAGATGCTGGCCGCGCAGTGATTCCTTCTGTTTTTCCAGCGAGCCGTTGATGTTCATCAGGCAGCCGCAATCGGCGGTGAGCACTTGATGGGCGCCGGTATCAATCAGGGAGCGGGTTTTGTCAGCGACCATGGCGCCGGAAATATCCGGCATGCGTACGCTGAAGGTCCCGCCAAAACCGCAGCATTCACTTTCGTGGCTGTGGTCGATGCGCTCCACATTGCCCAATTGCGCGAGCATTTCGCGGCCGTGCAGGTGGGTGTTCATTTCGCGGCGGGCCGAGCAGGAGGTGTGCAGTGCGACCTTGACCGGGGCGCCGTGGTCCTTGAAGCGGACCTTGCACACAAACAGCAAAAATTCGGTGAGTTCAAAGGTGCGTTCAGCCAGGGCGTGAACCTTTTTCAGGGTGTCGGGCTCGTCCTTGAACAGGTCTTCATAGTGTTCGCGCAGCATGCCGGCGCAGGAGCCGGAAGGCACGACGACCGGGTAGTCTTCGGCGAACAGGGCCAGTTGCGCACGGGCCACTTCCCGGGCCTGCTCGGTGTAACCCGAGGTGTAGGCCGGTTGACCACAGCAGCTCTGGCCTTGGGGATAATCGACGTCGATACCTTCGCGCTCGATCAGGTGGATGGCGTCCATCCCGGCTTCGGGGAAGAACAGATCGACCACGCAGGTGCCGAACAGGTAGACCTTGCGCGGTTTTTGCGCGGGGTATTGGCGGGGTACAGGCAAGGGCGGGGCGACACGGGTCGCATTCGGCACGGCGTTGTAAAAAAGCTCGCTCATCAGGCGTCTCCGGGTGGTCCCGGTTATGTGTCCACCGAGGTGGACCGGGTCGTGAATTACTGACGCCGGGGCTGTGCCCCGGCGACATTAACGTGCAGTAACCATAGCGCTTATCAGTGAACCAGCATGCCGGTGAACCAGTAGGCCTGGGCCAGGGTGATCAGGCCGACGATGGTGGCGAAAAACAGACTGTGCTTGAGGGTGAAGCGGAACAGGTCCGATTCTTTGCCCACCAGGCCGGTCGCCGCACAGGCGACAGCGATCGATTGCGGGGAAATCATCTTGCCGGTCACGCCGCCACTGGTATTGGCAGCCACCATCAGGGTGTCGCTCACGCCGATCTGGTGCGCGGTGGTGGCCTGCAACGAGCTGAACAGGGCGTTGGACGAGGTGTCGGAACCGGTCAGGAACACGCCCAGCCAACCGAGGAACGGCGAGAAGAACGGGAACGCGGCGCCAGTACCTGCCAGTACCAGGGCCATGGTCGAGGACATGCCCGAGTAGTTGGTGACAAAGGCAAAGGCCAGCACCATACCGATGGAAAGAATCGGCCAGCGCAGTTCGTAGAAGGTTTCTTTTAAAGTGGTCAGACCAGTCTTGATGTCGATCTTCAGGATCAGCATCGAGATCAGTGCCGAGAAGAAAATCGCCGTGCCGGTGGCCGAAATCGGATCAAGTTTGAACACGGCGGCAATCGCGGTCGGCGCGTTGACGATAGGGGCGGTCTTGATCACCAGTTGATCAAGGTGCGGGATCGCGAAGTTGAACACCCAGCCGTACATCGAGCCACCGGCAGAGAACATCGCCTTGAACGGTTTGAGGGTCCAGATGGTGACCAGCACGGTAAGGATCAGGAACGGTGACCAGGCTTTCAGAATCTGCATCAGGCTGTAAGGCGAAGCCATCAGATTGGTCGGTTTACCGAAACCACCTGCGCTCGCGGTAACAATTACGTCAGAGCTAACGCCAGCAATTCGTGCACCTGCGGTACGTTTTGGCTGCCAGACTTTCAGAAACAGGGTCAGGCTGACCAGGCTGGCCAAGGCCGAGGTGATGTCCGGCAGTTCCGGGCCAATGTAGTTGGAGGTGTAGTACTGGGTGATGGCGAAGCTCAAACCGGCCACCAGGGCTGCGGGCCAGGTTTCACGCACGCCGCGCAGGCCGTCCATCATGAATACCAGCCAGAATGGCACGAACAGCGACAGCAGTGGCAACTGGCGACCGGCCATGGCGCCGATCTTGAACGCGTCGATACCGGTGACCTGGCCCGCCACGATGATCGGGATACCCAGGGCGCCAAAGGCGACCGGGGCCGTGTTGGCGATCAGGCACAGGCCAGCGGCGTACAGCGGGTTAAAACCCAGGCCTACAAGCAGTGCTGCTGTAATCGCTACCGGCGCACCGAAACCGGCTGCACCCTCAAGGAAAGCACCAAAGCAGAAGCCAATCAGCAGTACTTGCAGGCGCTGGTCGTCGGTGATCGACAGCACGGAGCTGCGGATGATTTCGAACTGGCCGCTTTTGACGGTCAGTTTGTAGAGGAACACCGCGGCAACGATGATCCAGGCAATTGGCCACAGGCCATAGGCAAATCCGTAGCCCGCTGCTGCGAAGGCCATATCGACAGGCATCTGGAAGGCAAAGATGGCCACCAGAATCGACAGGGCAAGGGTGATGCTGCCGGCGACGTGACCTTTGAGACGGAACACGGCCAAGGCGAGGAAGAAGAATACGATCGGGACGACGGCCGCGAGAGCGGACAGGCCGAGGCTGCCGAGCGGGCTGTAGAGCTGTTGCCAGGTTTGCATATGGGGTGGCCCCTAATTGTTATTGGTCGATGCTGCAGACTGTGTTTGGTATATTGGTATTACCAATTTACAATCACTGTTGGCTAGGTTAAAAGCCTTATGAGGCATGTGTCAATTTGCCGCCTCACAAACTTTCGTCGGGGTGTTCGTTGTCCGGGCATCTGATGGGGTTTTTAGCGGTGTTTCTGATGGGTGTATGCGTGGCGCCAATCGGCGAGAATAGCGGCCCCCGGCGCGTGGTCGGGAGGGTGGAGAGCAGTTATGGGGTTTGATCAGATCCGGCAGCGCCGTTTGTCGGACGATATTGTCGAGCAGCTCGAGGGCATGATCCTCGAGGGCACGTTGAAGTCAGGTGAGCGCTTGCCTGCCGAACGTGCGCTGGCGGAGCAGTTTGGGGTGTCGCGCCCTTCATTGCGGGAGGCGATCCAGAAATTGTCGGCCAAGGGGCTGCTGGTCAGTCGCCAGGGTGGCGGCAATTATGTGGCAACATCCCTGGGCTCGACCTTTAGTGATCCTTTGTTGCAACTGTTGGAAAGCAACCCTGAAGCGCAGCGCGATCTGCTTGAGTTCCGTCACACGCTTGAGGCTTCGTGCGCTTTTTACGCGGCATCGCGTGCCACCGAGATGGACCGTGAGCGGCTGCGGCTGGCTTTTGAACGGTTGCAGGACTGTTATGCACGGGTGGATGAAGTCAGTCGCGCAGAAGAGGGGGAGGCCGATGCCAACTTCCACTTGGCCATTGCCGAAGCGAGCCATAACGCGGTGTTGCTGCATACGATTCGCGGGTTATTCGACCTGCTCAAGCGCAACGTGGTGACCAATATTGGTGGCATGTACAAGCAGCGCAGTGAAACGCGCGACATGCTGATCAGTCAGCATCGCGAGTTGTATCTGGCGATTATCGAGGGCAGGGCGGAAGATGCTCGGGAAGTGGCGAGCCGACACCTGGTGTATGTGCAGGAAGTGCTGGAAGAAGTGCGTCAGGAAGTTCAGCGCATGGCGCGGGCCGAGCGGCGTAATGGCTTGTAATTGTTGATGCAAACCCTGTGGGAGCGGGCTTGCTCGCAATTCATGCAACTCGGTATATCAGGTATACCAAGTCGATTCCATCGCGAGCAAGCCCGCTCCAACAAGAGCTGAGGCAGCATCAAGACAGTTGCTCCCACGAGTGCAAGGGCTGAAGAACTAGTCTTCCTTGCCCTTGTTGCGCACCGCACGTTGCAGCTCGCGATCGGAATCGCGCTCACGCTCGGTATGACGCTTGTCGTATTCCTTCTTGCCTTTACCCAGGGCAATTTCGCACTTGATCAAGTGCTTGCTCCAGTAAAGCGAGAGGCAGACGCAGGCGTAACCCTTCTGCTGCACCGAGGCAAACAGCTTTTCCAGCTCGCGCTGGTTAAGCAGCAGTTTGCGGCTGCGCGTTGGATCGGCAATAACGTGCGTGCTGGCTGTCGTCAGAGGTGCGATATGGCTGCCGAGCAACCATGCTTCACCATCCTTGAGTAGCACGTAGCTGTCGACCAGCTGTGCCTTGCCTGCACGCAGACTTTTTACTTCCCAGCCGGCCAGGACCAGACCAGCCTCGAACCGATGTTCGATGAAGTAATCGTGTCGCGCTTTTTTATTCTGCGCGATGGTCCCTGTTGGGTGTTTCTTCTGTTTAGCCATAGGGGCAGCATTATAGGCAGTTGCGAGCGTGTCGGCTACGGGCACCTGCGTGCTTGAGCACGTAGGGTGATTCCCGGACAATGCGCCCTCTTTTTTTAGTGGTTGGGCGTAGTAACGATGTCGACAGACAAGGTTTCTGTCCACGGCAGTTGGGCAAGCCGTTGGGTCTTTATTTTCGCTGCGACCGGTTCTGCCGTGGGTTTGGGCAGTATCTGGAAATTCCCTTACATGGTTGGCGTCTATGGCGGCGGCGCGTTTGTGTTGGTGTTTTTGGCCTGTATCGCGCTGATCGGTGTGCCGGTGATGCTGGCTGAAACCCTGATCGGGCGGCGTGCCCGGCTGAGTCCGGCGAATGCCTTGAAGGTGTTGGCGGTCGAGGCGGGGCACTCGGGGCGTTGGTCGTGGGGGGCTTTTGCCGGGATGATCACGGCGCTGCTGATTTTGTCTTTCTATAGTGTGGTGGGCGGCTGGTCGCTGGATTACATCATCAATATGGGCAAGGGCGATTTTCAGGGGGCGACGGCCGATCAGGTCGGCCAGTACTTTGGTGATGTGATTTCCAATCCCTGGCGCCTCACTTTTTGGCATACCGGGTTTATGTTGTTGTCGGCGTATGTGATCGCCAAGGGGGTGGTGGCGGGGCTTGAGCGCAGTTTGCGGATCATGATGCCGCTGCTGTTTGTGCTTCTGCTGATACTGCTGGGTTACAGCATGACCACCGGGCACTTTATGCAGGGCGTACATTTCATGTTCGACTTCAACCCCGATCGCGTACTCGACGGGTTGCTGGCCGCGATGGGCCATGCGTTCTTTTCCCTGAGCGTGGGTGTGGGGTCGATCATGATTTATGGCGCATACATGCCCAAGAATGCATCGATCTCGGGCACCGTAGTCGGAGTGGCGCTGATCGACACTTTTGTCTCATTGCTCGCCGGGCTGGCATTGTTTCCAATTGTATTTGCGTCGGGGCTCAACCCTGGCGAAGGCCCGGGCCTGATGTTCGTGACCTTGCCGTTTGCCTTCGGTAACGTGGCCTTTGGTCAGTTGATGGGCGTGGTGTTTTTTGTGCTGGTGGCAGTCGCTGCCTGGAGTTCGGCCATTTCGTTGCTTGAGCCAATGGTGGCGTACCTGGTGGAGCGCACCAGGGTGCGGCGCTTGTGGGTCACTTTCTGGCTGGCTTTCAGTTGCTGGTTTGTTGGCCTGGGCACGGTGTTTTCGTTCAATATCTGGAAACAGGCGAAGTTTTTCGTGAACGAAGATTCCGGTTTTCATCTCTATCAATGGGGCGCGGCCAGCGGTCTGGACTTCTTTGGTGTCGTCGATTTCTTCACCTCGCGTATCATGTTGCCCTTGGGCGGCCTGTGTTTTGTGGTCTTTGCAGGCTGGATCATGGGGCGCGGCGCGGTTCGTGACGAATTGTCGATGCGCAGCCCGGTGATGTTCGCCCTGACTCTTTTTTTGATGCGCTATGTGGCGCCACTCGGCATTCTGATTGTGTTTGCCGCCCAGCTGTGGAAGTAACGCTGACATGACTACCCATATCCAACGCTCTGCCTTGTTGCCTTATCCAGCCCAGGCGCTTTATGACCTGGTAAACGATGTGGCGAGCTACCCGCAGTTTTTGCCGTGGTGCTCGTCTGCCGAAATCCTGGAAAGCACTGAAGTGCTGATGCGCGCCAGCCTGGGGGTGGCCAAGGGTGGCCTGAGCCAGCACTTTGTCACTCGCAATACCCTGGTGCCCGGGCAGTCCATCGAGATGAACCTGGAAGAAGGTCCTTTTACCAAGCTGCACGGCCTGTGGGTGTTCAAGCCTTTGGGTGACAAGGCGTGTAAAATCAGCCTGGACATGACCTTTGATTACGCCGGGGCCATCGTCAAGGCCACTCTGGGGCCTTTGTTCAATCAGGCGGCCAATACGCTGGTGGATGCTTTTTGCCAGCGCGCCAAGCAGTTGTATGGCTGAGCCGGTGATTGAAGTTGAGGTGGTTTATGCCGCGGTCGATCGCCAGTGCCTGCTGACCGTGGTTGTGCCGCAAGGCACGACGCTGCGGGCAGCGGTATTGGCATCAGGCATGGGGCGCGAATTTCCCGAGGTTGACCTGGCCAATTGCCCGGTGGGGATTTTCGGCAAGCAGGTGGCTGATCCTGATACCCGGGTGCTGCAGGCAGGGGATCGTATCGAGATGTATCGGGCGCTGCTGGCCGACCCCAAGGAAATTCGCCGTCAGCGTGCGGCCAAGGCTGCCAAGGCTGCCGAGGCCAAGCGCCTCAGCCAGCCCTGACGGCTTTCTTGCAGGCAACAAAAAGCCCGGCATGCCGGGCTTTTTTGTACCGGGCGCTTATTGCTCGGAGGTATCCAGAGGTTCTGGCGTAGGAACCGGTACGGTTTCAACACCGTCTACGTCCTTCTGGATTTGATCAAGCAATGAACCAGGCTTGGCTGGAACTTCGCTCTTCTCGGCTGGAGCTTGAGTCGCCGGTTCGGTCACGTCTGTGCCGCCGGTTTTGCCGAGAATGGCTTCGTCGCGGCTGACGCCAGGCTTGAAGTCACCTGACAGGCTCACGAGCTGGTCGTTCTGGTTGAAGAACACACTGATGCGTTCCTGTTGGCGTTCTCCGCCGCCGGGCTGCAGGCTATACAGATAATCCCAGCGATCAGGGTGGAATGTATCGGTCAGCAGGGCATTACCCATGATAAACCGCACTTGCCGGCGGGTCATTCCCGGGCGTAACTGGTTTATCATGTCCTGCGTGACGACATTGCCCTGTTGGATGTCGATTTTGTAAACCCCGGGGAATGAACAACCGGCGAGTGCGAGCAGTCCCACAAAGGTGAAACTGGTTAGCAAGAGCTTGGTGTTTTGCATCGGTGGGCGACTTCCACTATCTTGGCTGGGACAACGTAAACGCCGATCATACCCGTATTAAGAGAAGCTGCGAAGCGGCTTCCGCGAGAAAGCTAACCATGGTTGAAAATAGCGAACTACGTAAGGCCGGACTTAAGGTGACTCTGCCACGAGTCAAAATTCTACAGATGCTTGACTCTGCAGAGCAGCGTCACATGAGCGCCGAGGATGTTTACAAGGCACTTATGCAAGCAGGCGAGGACGTAGGTCTGGCCACGGTTTACCGTGTTCTGACCCAGTTTGAGTCAGCTGGGCTGGTGATTCGCCATAATTTTGATGGCGGTCATGCTGTCTTTGAATTGGCTGATGCTGACGGCGGCCACCACGACCATATGGTCAACGTGGACAGCGGTGAAGTGATCGAGTTTTTCGACGAAGACATCGAAAAACTGCAGCACGCCATTGCAGCCAAGCACGGTGTTGAGTTGGTGGATCACAACTTGGTGCTGTACGTGCGCAAGAAGGCCAAGTAAGAGCATGTCACGCGAATTACGGTTCGCGAAACGATCGAAGGCGGCCCAAGGGCCGCCTTCGTGCTTTCTGATATCGGTTATTTCATGACCGTTCGTCGTTAAGCTGCAAGATTTTTTGCAGTGATCACCATCTTTTTGGCGTGGGCCAGGGATTCCTTGGTCAGGTCGATACCGCCAAGCATGCGGGCGACTTCTTCTACGCGCTCTTTTTTGCTCAGTTTGGCCACGGCCGTGCGGGTGGTGTCGCTCTCGCGAACCTTATGGACAAACAGATGTTGATGGCATTGCGCTGCCACTTGCGGCAAGTGAGTGACCGTCAGCACCTGGCCGCGTTCGCCCAGGCGGCGCAGCAGTTGCCCGACGATCTCTGCGGTCGGCCCGCCAATGCCCACATCCACTTCGTCGAATACCAGGGTCGGTACGCGGGACGTTTGTGCAGTAATGACCTGAATGGCCAGGCTGATACGCGACAGTTCGCCGCCCGAGGCCACTTTGGCCAGGGCTTTGAGCGGTTGGCCGGGGTTGGCGCTCACCAGCAGTTCAACGTGTTCGAGGCCGAAGGGCGCCGGGTCGCTGCTGGCTTGCGGGCGCAGTTCGATCACAAAGCGGCCGCCAGGCATGCCCAGGCGCTGGATCTCTTCTTCGACGGCACTGCTCAGGCGTGTCGCGGCCAGGTTGCGCAGGTTGCTGAGTTCGCGGGCGCACTCTTGATAGTGGCGGGCATAGGAGGTCAGCTCATTGGCCAGACGCTCGATATTTTCATCATTGGCGTTGAGTGTTTCGAGCTCATCCAGCAGTTTTTGCTGCAAGGCGGCCACTTCGGTGGGTTGAACCCGATGTTTGCGTGCCAGGGTATAAATGGTGTCGAGGCGCTCCTCGAGATACTGCAGGCGGCCCGGGTCGGCGTCGAAGTGGTCAATAAAGCGGTTGAGCTCGCCGACGGCCTCTTCGACCTGAATCTGTGCGCTGGCCAGCAGGTCGGTGGCCTCGCCCAGTGAGCCGGAGTTGCTGTTGATGCTCGAAAGCCGGTTGAGGCTGGCCGTCAATGCATTGAGCACGTTGCCGGAATCGCTTTCGCTGCATTGCTCGACTACCTGGCGGCAGATGGTCAGCAGGGTTTCGGCGTTGGTCAGGTTTTTATGTTCCTGCTCCAGCTCTTCCAGTTCGTTTTCTCCCAGCGAGAGTGTCTCCAGCTCTTCAAGCTGATAGCTGAGCAACTGATGGCGCGCGCGCTGTTCGTCGCCGGAGTTGGACAGGTGCTCAAGCTCTTGTTTGGTCTGGCGCCAGCGTTGTGCCGCCAGTTGCACCTGGCGGGCCAGGTCGGTGGCACCGGCGAACTCGTCGAGCAGGCGACGATGGGTATCGGGCTTGAGCAGCGACTGGTGTTCGTGCTGGCTGTGGATATCGATCAGCAGCTCGCCCAGGACCTTGAGGTCGCCCTGGGGGCAGGGCGTGCCGTTGATATAGCTGCGCGAGCGGCCTTCGGCGGTGATGACCCGGCGCAGGATGCACGGGCCGTCGCCTTCAAGGTCGCGCTCGGCCAGCCAGGCACGGGCTTCGGGGATATCCTGCAGGTCGAACGTGGCCAGGATATCGGCCTTGTCGGCCCCGGGGCGCACGACGCCGCTGTCGGCGCGGTCGCCAAGAGTGAGGCCCAATGCATCGAGCATGATCGATTTGCCGGCACCGGTCTCGCCAGTGATTACACTCATCCCGCGATCCAGTTCCAGATCGAGATGTTCAACGATGGCGTAGTTGTGTACGGACAGGTGCACCAGCATGGGAGCTGCTCCAAAACGTAATGTCTGGTTATTTATACAGTGTTTTGTTTCGTGCTGACAATGGCTGTGTTTAGTTCGATTTGCTTGTTTTATTCGGGTTCTTAGCTCGTTTGGTTTTTTCGGCAGTGGGAGGATGGTTCGCCAAACATGCCTTTTATGGGTTTTTGGCTCTTGAACCTGAGAATTGCGACCCCATATACCTTGGCACAAGCGCGAGTCGAGCTCGCGGACGAAGTTTGAAAGGAGAAATCTATGGCAGACGAACAGACTATGGATACGCAGAACCAGGAAGCCGAAGTAGCTGGCGAAGATCTGGCAACCCGCGTGCAGGTGCTTGAAGAGCAGCTGGCAGCCGCTAACGATCAGGCTCTGCGCGTAGCTGCCGATCTGCAGAACGTTCGCCGCCGCGCCGAGCAGGACGTTGAGAAGGCTCACAAGTTTGCACTGGAAAAATTCGCTGGCGACCTGTTGCCGGTGATCGACAGCCTGGAGCGCGGTCTTGAGCTGTCCAGCCCGGACGATGAAAATATCCGTCCGATGCGTGAAGGGATCGAGCTGACCCTGAAAATGTTCCAGGACACCCTGAAGCGCTATCAGCTGGAAGCCATCGACCCGCACGGCGAACCCTTCAATGCCGAGCATCACCAGGCGATGGCAATGCAGGAAAGCGCAGACCTGGAGCCAAACAGTGTGCTCAAGGTGTTTCAAAAAGGTTATCAGCTCAATGGTCGCTTGCTGCGCCCGGCTATGGTCGTAGTCAGCAAGGCGCCAGCGCCGGTTTCGCCATCGATTGACGAGCAGGCTTGAAATCGGCCACAAGGCCCCCATTTAGAAGTCAAGCGTTAAGCAGTGCCGCAGTTGGTCATTACTGCTGCGGCAACAAAATTCAAATTTAGGGAGAGTAAACATGGGCAGAATTATCGGTATTGACCTCGGGACCACCAACTCGTGTGTGTCGGTTCTGGAAAACGGTAAAGCAAAAGTTATCGAAAACGCAGAAGGCGCGCGTACTACGCCGTCGATCGTTGCGTACGCCAATGATGGCGAAATTCTGGTTGGCCAGTCGGCCAAGCGTCAGGCAGTGACCAATCCGCATAACACCCTGTACGCGGTGAAGCGTCTGATCGGTCGTCGTTTTGACGAAGAAGTTGTACAGAAAGACATTCAGATGGTTCCGTACAAGATCGCCAAGGCTGACAACGGCGACGCCTGGGTTGAAGTGAACGGCCAGAAAATGGCTCCGCCACAAATCTCGGCTGAAATTCTGAAGAAAATGAAGAAAACCGCCGAAGACTACCTCGGCGAGCCAGTAACTGAAGCGGTAATCACCGTTCCGGCCTACTTCAACGACAGCCAGCGTCAGGCGACCAAAGACGCCGGCCGTATCGCGGGTCTGGACGTAAAACGCATCATCAACGAACCAACCGCAGCTGCTCTGGCTTACGGTATGGATAAAGCGAAAGGCGACCACACTGTCATCGTTTATGACCTGGGTGGCGGTACTTTCGACGTGTCGGTCATTGAAATTGCCGAAGTGGATGGCGAGCACCAGTTTGAAGTGCTGGCAACCAACGGTGACACGTTCCTGGGTGGTGAAGACTTTGACATCCGTCTGATCGACTACCTGGTTGACGAGTTCAAGAAAGAAAGCGGCATGAACCTCAAAGGTGACCCGCTGGCGATGCAGCGTCTGAAAGAAGCTGCGGAAAAAGCCAAGATCGAACTGTCTTCGAGCCAGTCGACTGACGTGAATCTGCCTTACATCACTGCAGATGCCACCGGTCCTAAACACTTGAACGTGAAAATTTCGCGCGCCAAGCTGGAATCGCTGGTTGAAGACCTGGTTCAACGCACCATCGAGCCTTGCCGCATCGCGCTGAAAGACGCCGGTATCGACGTTGGCGCAATCAACGACGTGATCCTGGTCGGTGGCCAGACTCGTATGCCGCTGGTACAGAAGCTGGTAACCGAGTTCTTCGGCAAGGAAGCACGTAAAGACGTGAACCCGGACGAAGCTGTTGCAATGGGTGCTGCTATCCAGGGCGCGGTATTGGCCGGTGATGTTAAAGACGTTCTGTTGCTGGACGTGAGCCCGCTGACTCTGGGTATCGAAACCATGGGTGGCGTAATGACTGCCCTGATCGAGAAAAACACCACGATTCCTACCAAGAAATCGCAAGTGTTCTCGACTGCAGACGATAACCAGGGCGCTGTGACCATTCACGTGCTGCAAGGCGAGCGTAAGCAAGCTGCACAGAACAAGTCGTTGGGCAAGTTCGACCTGGCTGACATTCCACCTGCTCCACGTGGCGTGCCTCAGATCGAAGTGACCTTCGACATCGATGCCAACGGCATCCTGCACGTAAGTGCAAAAGACAAGGCGACTGGCAAGTCTCAGTCGATCGTGATCAAGGCTAACTCGGGTCTGTCCGAGGAAGAAATCGCTCAGATGGTTCGCGATGCCGAGATCAACGCTGAGGAAGACCGCAAGTTCGAAGAGCTGGCAGCTGCACGTAACCAGGGCGATGCACTGGTTCACTCGACTCGCAAAATGATCGTCGATGCTGGCGATAAAGTGACCGAGGAAGAGAAAGCTGCAATCGAAGCTGCTGTAGTTGCACTTGAAACCGCTGTTAAAGGCGACGACAAGGCGGCTATCGAAGCCAAGGTTGAAGAGCTGTCCAAGGTATCGGCTCCGGTTGCACAGAAAATGTACGCCGAGCAGGCGAACCCGGCAGACGCAGCGGCCAAGCCAGCTGATTCGGCTGAAAAAGCGGACGACGTTGTCGACGCTGAGTTCGAAGAAGTAAAAGACAACAAGTAATCAGCTTGTTTGTCGCCCGGTTGACCGCGCTTGCGCGGTGACTGGTAGGATGTCGCCGCGCGGGAGCTTGCTCCCGCGTTGGCGTGTCTGGAGTACCGAAATTTTTACAGCATGCGACAAAGTCGAATGCTGGCGGTTTGGTCTGGATCTTTTCTGTTTTCCGGCCTGAAGTAACCGCTCCTGGCGGCCAATGCATTGGCTGTTAAACACAAACCTATATCGTTGAAAAGACGTGAGTCGGGTCTGATCCTTTTCGGGCTTGGCGGGTTTGGCGAGGCTCGGGAGGGTTTTGTCGAACGTCCTTGAGAGTGCAAAGAATTATGGCAAAGCGCGACTATTACGAAATTTTGGGTGTTGAACGCACCTCGACCGAGATAGAGCTGAAAAAGGCTTATCGTCGCCTGGCGATGAAGCATCACCCGGACCGTAATCCGGATGACAAGGCTTCGGAAGAATTGTTCAAAGAGGCCAACGAGGCTTACGAGGTTCTGTCGGACTCCAGCAAACGTGCTGCTTACGATCAATACGGTCATGCCGGTGTTGATCCACAAATGGGCGGCGGCGGTGCAGGTTTCGGCGGTCAGAACTTCTCCGATATTTTCGGTGATGTGTTCAGCGACTTCTTTGGCGGTGGTCGTGGCGGCTCCCGGGGTGGCGCTCAGCGCGGTAGCGATTTGCGCTACACGCTGGAGCTGGATCTGGAAGAAGCCGTACGCGGTACTACGGTCAATATCCGCGTTCCTACACTGGTCAATTGCAAACCATGTGACGGTTCGGGCGCCAAGAAAGGTTCTTCGCCTGTGACCTGTACCACCTGTGGCGGTATTGGTCAGGTGCGCATGCAGCAGGGTTTCTTCGCGGTTCAGCAGACTTGCCCGCGCTGCCACGGTCAAGGCAAGGTGATTTCTGATCCGTGCGAGAGCTGTCGTGGTGAAGGCCGCGTAGAAGAATACAAAACCCTTTCTGTGAAAGTGCCGGCTGGTGTTGATACCGGTGACCGCATTCGTCTGTCGGGCGAAGGCGAGGCGGGCGTGCAGGGTGGGCCTACGGGTGACCTGTATGTGGTGATCGATGTGCGCGAGCACGCGATTTTCCAGCGCGACGGCAAGCATCTGTTCTGTGAAGTGCCAATCAACTTTGCCGACGCTGCGCTGGGTGCTGAAATTGAAGTGCCGACACTGGATGGTCGGGTCAAGCTGAAAATCCCGGAAGGCACACAAAGCGGCAAGCAGTTCCGTTTGCGTGGCAAGGGTGTGGCCCCTGTACGGGGTGGCGGTGCTGGCGACTTGATGTGCCGTGTGGTGATCGAAACCCCGGTCAAGCTGAGCCGCCGTCAGCGTGAGCTGATGGAAGAGTTCCGCACCACGCTGGAAGGTGACAGCAGTCACTCGCCGAACGCCACTGGCTGGTTCGAAGGCGTAAAGCGTTTTTTCGGCGACCTGTAAGGAGCGGTAGATGCGACGTATAGCTGTGATGGGCGCTGCCGGGCGCATGGGCAAGACCTTGATCGATGCGGTGCAGCAGCGTTCGCCGCTGTGCGGGCTGACGGCGGCCATCGTGCGTCCTGGCAGCTCCCTGGTGGGGGCTGATGCCGGTGAGCTGGCTTCTATCGGGCGCATCGGCGTGCCGTTGTCCGAAAGCCTGCAAGCGGTCGCGGCTGATTTCGACGTGCTGATCGACTTCACCTTGCCTGAAGTGATGCTCGCCAACCTGGCGGTGTGTCGCAAATTGGGCAAGGCCATGGTCATTGGTACGACGGGGCTGAATGCCGAGCAGAAGCAGTTGCTGGTCGAGGCTGGCCAGGATATTGCGATTGTCTTTGCTTCCAACTTCAGTGTCGGCGTCAACCTGTCGTTCAAGCTGCTGGATATGGCGGCGCGGGTGATGGGTGAGGATGCCGATATCGAAATCATCGAAGCTCATCATCGGCACAAAGTCGACGCGCCTTCGGGTACCGCGATGCGCATGGGTGAGGTGATCGCCGATGCGTTGGGTCGTGACCTGCAAAAGGTTGCGGTCTATGGTCGTGAAGGCCATACCGGTGCCCGTGAGCGCGAAACCATCGGTTTTGCCACGGTGCGCGGCGGTGATGTGGTGGGTGATCACACGGTCTTGTTCGCCACTGAAGGCGAGCGCCTGGAAATTACCCACAAGGCATCCAGCCGCATGACCTTTGCCAAGGGAGCTGTTCGTGCTGCTCTCTGGCTGCAAGGTCGCGAGCCTGGCCTGTATGACATGCAGGATGTGCTCGACCTGCGCTGAGTAACCTCTGTAAAATCGGGCTGTTGGCGCGCCAGTAGCCCGATTTTTAACCGCTAAGCGATGTTCTGTCGCATTCCCCTGTCTTTTAGACTCTTTAGCGGTAGACCAAAAAAGCCTTTTTCTGTAAGCTACAGCTTTAGTGTGTCCACTAAAAGCGCGCAGATAATTCGATGAAGAAGCGGGGTGACGTGTCCATACGTCACTCCGCTTTTTTACAACCTGCGATCGCCCTTTCAGGCTTTATTTACGGGAGGTCTTCTTGACTAAGCAAGCCATACTCGCCCTCGCTGATGGCAGCATTTTTCGCGGCGAAGCCATTGGGGCCGACGGTCAAACCGTTGGTGAGGTGGTGTTTAACACCGCAATGACTGGCTACCAGGAGATCCTGACGGATCCTTCCTACGCTCAGCAAATCGTGACCCTGACTTACCCGCATGTTGGCAACACCGGTACTACCCCGGAAGACGCCGAGTCTGATCGTGTCTGGTCCGCAGGTCTGGTAATTCGTGATCTGCCGCTGGTTGCAAGCAACTGGCGCAACACCATGTCGCTGGCCGACTACCTGAAAACCAACAATGTTGTGGCTATCGCCGGTATCGACACTCGCCGCCTGACGCGCATCCTGCGTGAGAAAGGCGCGCAGAACGGTTGCATCATGGCGGGCGACAACATTTCTGAAGAAGCTGCCATCGCAGCGGCCCGCGGCTTCCCGGGCCTGAAGGGCATGGATCTGGCGAAAGTCGTCAGCACCGAAAAAGCCTACGAGTGGCGCTCCAGCGTCTGGAACCTGGCTACCGACAGTCACCCGACCATCGAAGCCAGCGAGCTGCCTTACCACGTGGTCGCTTATGACTACGGCGTAAAGTGGAACATCCTGCGCATGCTGGTTGAGCGCGGCTGCCGCGTGACCGTGGTTCCGGCACAGACTCCGGCCAGTGACGTTCTGGCACTCAACCCGGATGGCGTGTTCCTGTCCAACGGCCCGGGTGACCCTGAGCCTTGCGACTACGCGATCACAGCAATCAAGCAAGTGCTGACCACCGAGATTCCGGTTTTCGGTATCTGCCTGGGTCACCAGCTGCTGGCCCTGGCCTCCGGCGCCAAGACCGTGAAAATGGGTCATGGCCATCACGGTGCAAACCACCCGGTTCAGGATCTGGACACCGGTGTTGTAATGATCACCAGCCAGAACCACGGTTTTGCGGTAGACGAAGCGAGCTTGCCAGCCAATGTGCGCGCCATCCACAAGTCGCTGTTCGACGGCACCCTGCAAGGTATCGAGCTGACCGACAAAAGCGCTTTCAGCTTCCAGGGTCACCCTGAAGCAAGCCCTGGCCCGAACGACGTTGCACCGCTGTTCGATCGCTTCATCAATGAGATGGCCAAGCGCCGTTAATCAGCCTCCTTTTGCAGCGCCCTGTGGCGGCCCCGAATTTCGGTGGCCCCCAGGGGGCTTCAGGAACCTGATTGACAGCTTGCCGACTGACCTGCGGATTTGAGTGACAAACCCATGCCAAAACGTACAGACATAAAAAGCATCCTGATTCTCGGCGCTGGCCCGATTGTTATCGGCCAGGCGTGTGAATTCGACTACTCCGGCGCCCAGGCCTGCAAAGCCCTGCGCGAGGAGGGTTACCGCGTCATCCTGGTGAACTCCAACCCTGCCACTATCATGACCGACCCGGACATGGCTGACGCCACGTACATCGAGCCGATCAAGTGGCAGACCGTTGCCAAGATCATCGAAAAAGAGCGTCCGGATGCACTGCTGCCAACCATGGGCGGCCAGACAGCTCTGAACTGCGCACTGGACCTGGAGCGCGAAGGCGTGCTCGAGAAGTTCGGCGTAGAAATGATCGGCGCCAACGCTGACACCATCGACAAAGCTGAAGACCGTTCGCGTTTCGACAAGGCCATGAAGTCCATCGGCCTGGATTGCCCGCGCTCCGGTATCGCCCACACCATGGAAGAGGCCAATGCGGTCCTCGAGCGACTGGGCTTCCCGTGCATCATTCGTCCGTCCTTCACCATGGGCGGCACCGGTGGCGGTATTGCTTACAACCGTGAAGAGTTCGAAGAGATCTGCACCCGTGGTCTGGACCTGTCGCCAACCAAAGAGCTGCTGATCGACGAATCCCTGATCGGCTGGAAAGAGTACGAGATGGAGGTTGTCCGCGACAAAAAAGACAACTGCATCATCGTTTGCTCGATCGAAAACTTCGACCCGATGGGCGTGCACACCGGTGACTCGATCACCGTTGCTCCGGCACAGACCCTGACGGACAAGGAATACCAGATCATGCGTAACGCCTCGTTGGCGGTACTGCGTGAGATCGGCGTTGAAACCGGCGGTTCCAACGTTCAGTTCGGTATCTGCCCGGACACCGGCCGTATGGTCGTGATCGAAATGAACCCGCGTGTATCGCGTTCGTCGGCGCTGGCATCGAAAGCCACCGGCTTCCCGATCGCTCGTATCGCTGCCAAATTGGCGATCGGTTACACCCTGGACGAGCTGCAAAACGAAATCACCGGCGGCGCTACGCCTGCGTCCTTCGAGCCGTCCATCGACTACGTTGTGACCAAGCTGCCGCGCTTCGCTTTCGAGAAGTTCGCCAAGGCTGACGCCCGTTTGACCACACAGATGAAATCTGTGGGCGAAGTCATGGCCATCGGCCGGACTTTCCAGGAATCCCTGCAAAAGGCCCTTCGCGGTCTGGAAGTAGGTGTCAGCGGTCTTGATCCAAAGCTGGACCTGAGCAACCCGGAAAGCATGGCCGTGCTCAAGCGCGAGCTGACCGTGCCGGGCGCCGAGCGTATCTGGTACGTGGCTGACGCGTTCCGCGCCGGCATGACCGTTGAAGATATCTTCGGCATGAACATGATTGACCCTTGGTTCCTGGTACAGATCGAAGATCTGATCAAGGACGAAGCAAAGATCAAGACCATGGCGCTGACATCGATCGACCGCGATGCCATGTACCGCTTCAAGCGCAAGGGCTTCTCCGACGCGCGTCTGGCCGTTCTGCTGGGTGTGACCGAGAAGAACCTGCGTCGCCACCGCCACAAGCTGGAAGTGTTCCCGGTCTACAAGCGCGTTGATACCTGCGCAGCCGAGTTCGCTACCGACACCGCCTACATGTACTCCACCTACGAGGAAGAGTGCGAAGCCAACCCTTCGGATCGTGACAAGATCATGATTCTGGGCGGTGGCCCGAACCGTATCGGCCAGGGTATCGAGTTTGACTATTGCTGCGTTCACGCCGCTCTGGCGCTGCGTGCCGACGGTTACGAGACCATCATGGTCAACTGCAACCCGGAAACCGTTTCCACCGACTACGACACTTCGGATCGTCTGTACTTCGAATCCGTAACCCTGGAAGACGTGCTGGAAATCGTGCGTGTCGAGAAGCCAAAAGGCGTGATCGTCCAGTACGGCGGCCAAACCCCGCTGAAACTGGCGCGTGCCCTGGAAGAAGCCGGCGTGCCGATCATCGGTACCAGCCCTGACGCGATCGACCGTGCAGAAGACCGTGAGCGCTTCCAGCAGATGGTTGAGCGCCTGAACCTGCGTCAGCCACCTAACGCTACTGTGCGCAGCGAAGACGAAGCCATTCGTGCCGCTGGCAAGATCGGTTACCCGCTGGTTGTTCGTCCTTCCTACGTGTTGGGCGGCCGTGCGATGGAAATCGTTTACGAAGAAGACGAGCTCAAGCGCTACCTGCGTGACGCAGTGAAAGTGTCCAACGACAGCCCCGTGCTGCTGGACCACTTCCTCAACTGCGCCATCGAAATGGACGTGGATGCTGTCTGCGACGGTACTGATGTAGTGATCGGCGCAATCATGCAGCACATCGAACAGGCTGGCGTTCACTCCGGTGACTCCGCTTGCTCGCTGCCGCCGTACTCGCTGCCGCTGCACATCCAGGACGAGATGCGCGAGCAGGTCAAGAAAATGGCTCTGGAGTTGGGCGTTGTCGGCCTGATGAACGTGCAATTGGCTCTGCAGGGCGAAGATATCTACGTGATCGAAGTGAACCCGCGTGCATCGCGTACCGTTCCTTTCGTCTCCAAGTGCATCGGTGTTTCCCTGGCGATGATCGCAGCTCGCGTAATGGCCGGTAAAACCCTGAAGGAAATCGGTTTCACCAAAGAAATCATTCCTAACTTCTACAGCGTGAAAGAGGCGGTCTTCCCGTTCGCCAAATTCCCGGGTGTTGACCCGATTCTCGGCCCTGAGATGAAGTCCACCGGTGAAGTGATGGGTGTGGGCGATACCTTCGGCGAAGCGTTTGCCAAGGCCCAGATGGGTGCAAGCGAAGTGCTGCCGACTGGCGGTACTGCTTTCATCAGCGTGCGCGACGACGACAAGCCGCTGGTTGCCGGCGTTGCCCGCGACCTGATCAGCCTGGGCTTTGAAATCGTTTCGACCGTTGGCACTGCCAAGTTCATCGAAGCAGCAGGCTTGAAAGTACGTCGTGTGAACAAGGTGACCGAAGGTCGTCCGCACGTTGTCGACATGATCAAGAACGACGAAGTAACCTTGATCATCAACACTACCGAAGGACGTCAGTCGATTGCTGACTCCTATTCCATTCGCCGCAACGCGCTGCAGCACAAGATCTACTGCACCACGACTATTGCTGCTGGCGAAGCGATCTGTGAAGCGCTTAAATTCGGTCCTGAAAAAACCGTACGTCGCTTGCAGGATCTACACGCAGGATTAAAGGCATGATCAAGTACCCAATGACGGTCCAGGGCGCCAAAGCCCTGGAAGAAGAACACGCACATCTGACCAAGGTTGTCCGTCCCAAGCTGAGCCAGGATATCGGCACGGCGCGTGAGCTGGGCGACCTTAAAGAAAACGCTGAATACCATGCTGCCCGTGAGCAGCAGGGTATGGTTGAGGCGCGTATCCGTGACATCGAAGGCCGCATGCAGAACGCGGTGATCATCGATGTAACGACTATTCCTCACACCGGTAAAGTGATTTTCGGTACCACGGTCGAGATCGCCAACGTTGAAACTGACGAAAGCGTGACCTACCAGATCGTTGGTGAAGATGAGGCTGACTTCAAGCTCGGAAAGATCTCCGTTGGTTCGCCACTTGCCCGTGCCTTGATTGCCAAGGAAGAGGGTGATGTGGTGGCGGTGAAAACACCGGGCGGCGTCATTGAGTACGAAATTGTCAAAGTAAGTCACATCTAAGAAGAGCGCCCGCCGTGTGCGGGCGCACTTTTTTGGCGGTCGGCCCGGGTGTTCCGGGTTGGCGGCCTGTGGTTGTTGCACACAGAATTGTTTGCCGGTGCTGGCCGCAATGCGGTTGGCAGCGAAGCTGTTGAAGTGGCATGGAGCAAGTGGGGAAGTAGTGCGTTGGGCGTCTCTGGCTGCCTGATGCGTTGCGCGGGCAGTGCTTGCATGACTCTCGGGCTTTGGCCCTGGAAGAGTTTCAGGGCGCGCCAGGCGCACCCTTGACCCTTGTCTACATCACTTGAAACGGTGGATGTTCGACAGTTGCTTGTTTACATTGACGTTCTTGCGGTACAGAAGCGCCATTTTGCCGATAACCTGTACCAGTTCCGCTTTGCCGGCCTTGCACAGTTCTGCAATGGCCTCCAGGCGGGATTCGCGATCCAGAATGTTGACTTTGATTTTAATCAGCTCGTGATCGCCCAATGCGCGTTCGAGTTCGGCTAAAACACCTTCAGTCAAACCATTGTCAGCCACAGTCAAAACTGGTTTCAGATGGTGGCCAATGGATTTGTACTGTTTCTTCTGCTCTTGAGTGAGCGGCATAATCTGACCCCTGTGTCTGATCTTGTAAAAAGCGGCGGCCAGTTTACCCGAGCGAGTCCCAGACCGCCCAGTTAATCACGACCCGTTTAAAATTTTTGAGGTGGCCCGTGGCCCGTTCCAAGACTAGCCTTAACTGGCTGAAAGAACATTTCAACGACCCGTACGTCAAAATGGCGCAAAAAGACGGGTATCGCTCCCGTGCCAGCTACAAATTGCTGGAGATCCAGGAGCGCGACAAGCTGATTCGTCCCGGTATGACCGTTATCGACCTGGGTGCAGCCCCGGGTGGCTGGTCGCAGGTGACCAGTCGTCTGATCGGTGGTCAGGGGCGTTTGATTGCTTCCGACATCCTGGACATGGACAGCATCCCTGATGTGACCTTCATCAAGGGCGACTTTACCGAGGACGCCGTGCTTGCTCAGATCCTCGAGGCCGTCGGAAATACACAAGTAGACCTTGTGATTTCAGATATGGCCCCCAATATGAGTGGATTGGCAGCTGTCGACATGCCGCGGGCGATGTTTCTGTGCGAATTGGCACTGGATCTTGCCGGTCGCGTCCTGCGTCCAGGTGGTGATTTTCTGATTAAGGTTTTCCAGGGGGAAGGCTTCGATCAGTACCACAAGGACATTCGCAAGCTGTTTGACAAGGTACAGATGCGCAAGCCGTCCTCGTCGCGAGACAGGTCCCGCGAGCAGTATTTGCTGGGGCGCGGCTTCCGCGGTGTTGAAGGTTCGGCCAGTGATGAACGTCTGTAACAAGGGCGATAGATTTTTTTGAATCGCTTTACAGATCTGGCATAACGAATATTGTGTAGGCAAAGTTTCACAAAGGGTTACAGACGGAGCCTGCAAGGGTTGTAGGCAATGTAGTAAGTTATGCCGGTGAATATCATGCGAAGCACGCTTCAGTAGCGGGGCTTGTGCTTCAGAGGGTAGCTAATTGAACGATATGGCAAAGAATCTGATCCTGTGGTTGATCATCGCCGCTGTCCTGGTGACAGTGATGAACAACTTCTCCAGTCCAAACGAGCCACAAACCCTCAACTATTCCGACTTCATCCAGCAAGTTAAGGATGGCAAGGTCGAGCGCGTTGCCGTGGATGGCTACGTGATTACCGGCAAACGCAGCGATGGCGATACCTTCAAAACCATCCGTCCGGCGATTCAGGACAACGGTTTGATCGGCGACCTGGTGGATAACCACGTCACCGTTGAAGGCAAATTGCCTGAGCAACAAAGCATCTGGACCCAGTTGCTGGTTGCGAGCTTCCCGATCCTGGTGATTATTGCGGTCTTCATGTTCATGATGCGCCAGATGCAGGGCGGTGCCGGCGGTAAAGGCGGCCCGATGAGCTTTGGCAAGAGCAAGGCGCGGCTGCTGTCGGAAGACCAGGTCAAGACGACCCTGGCTGACGTGGCAGGTTGCGATGAAGCCAAGGAAGAAGTGGGCGAGCTGGTTGAGTTCCTGCGCGATCCGGGCAAGTTCCAGCGTCTGGGCGGGCGTATCCCTCGCGGCGTACTGATGGTGGGTCCGCCAGGTACGGGTAAAACCCTGATCGCCAAGGCGATTGCGGGTGAGGCCAAGGTACCGTTCTTCACTATTTCCGGTTCCGACTTTGTTGAAATGTTCGTGGGCGTTGGTGCAAGCCGTGTTCGTGACATGTTTGAGCAGGCCAAGAAGCACGCGCCTTGCATCATCTTTATCGATGAGATCGACGCTGTCGGCCGTCACCGTGGTAACGGTATGGGCGGCGGTCATGACGAGCGCGAGCAGACCCTTAACCAGTTGCTGGTTGAGATGGACGGCTTTGAGATGAATGACGGCATCATCGTGATTGCCGCCACCAACCGTCCTGACGTGCTTGACCCTGCGCTGCTGCGTCCAGGTCGCTTTGACCGTCAGGTGGTGGTTGGCTTGCCGGACATCCGTGGTCGCGAGCAGATTCTCAAAGTACACATGCGTAAAGTGCCAATGGGCGACGACGTCCAGCCGGCTGTTATTGCACGTGGTACCCCGGGCTTCTCGGGTGCCGACCTGGCCAACCTGGTCAACGAAGCTTCCCTGTTCGCGGCGCGTACCGGCAAGCGTGTTGTTGAAATGAAAGAGTTCGAGCTGGCCAAGGACAAGATCATGATGGGCGCCGAGCGCAAATCGATGGTCATGTCCGATAAAGAAAAGCGCAACACGGCCTATCACGAAGCGGGTCACGCTATCGTTGGTCGCGTAGTGCCTGAGCATGATCCGGTCTACAAGGTGTCGATCATTCCTCGTGGCCGCGCCCTGGGCGTGACCATGTTCCTGCCGGAAGAAGATCGCTACAGCTTGTCCAAGCGTGCGCTGATCAGCCAGATCTGCTCGCTGTATGGCGGCCGTATCGCTGAAGAGATGACCTTGGGCTTTGACGGTGTGACCACCGGCGCTTCCAACGACATCATGCGAGCCAGCCAGATTGCCCGCAACATGGTGACCAAGTGGGGCTTGTCCGAGAAGCTCGGCCCGCTGATGTATGCCGAAGACGAAGAGTCCTATCTGGGTCGTGGCGGTGGTCAGTCTGCAAACGTGTCGGGCGAGACAGCCAAGCTGATCGACTCGGAAGTGCGCAGCATCATTGATCAGTGCTACAACACGGCCAAGCAGATCCTGACCGAAAATCGCGACAAGCTGGATGCAATGGCTGACGCGTTGATGAAGTACGAAACGATCGATGCCGATCAGATCGACGACATCATGGCGGGTCGTCCGCCACGTGAGCCGCGTGACTGGGAAGATGGCAACTCGGGTACCCCGACTGCCCCTACGCTGGATAAAACCGAGCGCCCGGAAACACCTATCGGCGGCCCTGCTGCTGATCAATAAGGCTTGAAATGACTTCTGTTCAGTCCTCAACCCGGTTGCCTTGCGGCAACCGGGTTCTTGATTTGGCCCATACGCATGTTATGGGCATCCTCAATGTCACCCCTGATTCCTTTTCCGATGGCGGCCGCTTTGCTGCCCTGGATGCAGCTCTGCGCCATGCAGAGGCGATGGTGCAGGCGGGTGCAACCCTGATTGATGTTGGCGGTGAGTCAACGCGCCCCGGAGCTCCTGTGGTATTGCCGCAGGAAGAGCTCGACCGGGTTGCTCCTGTTGTCGAGCGAATTGCCCGGGAACTGGATGTGATTATTTCGGTCGATACATCCGCGCCAATCGTCATGACCGAGGTTGCGCGCCTGGGAGCAGGGCTGATCAATGATGTGCGCTCGCTGCGCCGTGAAGGGGCCTTGCAGGCCGCTGCGGCGACAGGCTTGCCGGTATGCCTGATGCATATGCTCGGTGAGCCTGGAGACATGCAGGACAACCCGCATTACGAAGACCTGGTGGGCGAGGTGTCGACGTTTCTCGCTGACAGCATGGCGCGTTGCGCTGCTGCTGGCATTGGGGCCGAACGCATCGTGCTCGATCCGGGCTTTGGTTTTGCCAAGACATTGCAGCACAATTTGAGCCTGTTCAAGCATATGGAGGCCTTGCATGCGCTGGGTCGGCCTTTGCTGGTGGGCGTGTCACGTAAAAGCATGGTCGGGCAGACACTGAACCGGCCAGTTGCAGGGCGTCTCTATGGCAGTCTGGCGCTTGCAGCATTGGCGATGACCAAGGGTGCGCGCATTCTGCGCGTCCATGATGTTGCCGAAACAGTTGATGTGGTACGGATGATCGCAGCGGTAGATTCCGCCGACTAAGAATGATGGAGCACTTATGACAAAGAAGTATTTTGGCACCGACGGTATTCGTGGTCGGGTCGGCGTTTATCCGATTACCCCTGACTTTATGCTCAAGTTGGGTTGGGCAGCGGGCATGGCGTTTCGCAGCAAGGGCGCTTGCCGGATCCTGGTAGGCAAGGACACCCGCATCTCGGGTTACATGTTTGAGTCGGCTCTTGAAGCGGGCTTGTCGGCTGCCGGGGCTGATGTGATGTTGCTGGGGCCTATGCCGACACCGGCCATTGCCTACCTGACACGTACCTTCCATGCGGAAGCGGGTATCGTGATCAGCGCTTCGCACAATCCCCACGACGATAATGGCATCAAGTTCTTTTCCGGCGAGGGCACCAAGCTGCCTGACGACGTTGAACTGATGATCGAAGAGTTGCTGGATGCGCCGATGACCGTTGTCGATTCCGACAAGCTCGGCAAGGTCTCGCGGATCAATGATGCGCCGGGCCGTTATATCGAATTCTGTAAAAGCAGCGTGCCAAGCAGCACCAAATTCAGCGGTATGAAGATTGTTCTCGATTGCGCCCACGGTGCTACCTACAAGGTTGCGCCAAGTGTGTTCAAGGAGCTGGGTGCTCAAGTCGTTGTTCTGTCGGCGCAGCCTGATGGCCTGAACATCAACGAAAACTGCGGTTCGACCCATATGGGTCAGTTGCAGGCTGCCGTGGTGGCTCAAGGTGCGGACCTGGGTATTGCTTTTGATGGCGACGGCGATCGCGTGTTGATGGTTGACCATACCGGTGCTGTGGTCGATGGCGATGAGCTGTTGTTTATCATTGCCCGTGACCTGCACGAGCGTGGCAAATTGCAGGGTGGCGTTGTCGGTACGCTGATGAGCAACCTTGGCCTTGAGCTGGCATTGGCTGATCTGGGTATCGAGTTCGTACGCGCCAATGTGGGCGACCGTTACGTTATCGCGGCCCTGCAAGAGCGTAACTGGCTGGTAGGTGGCGAGAACTCCGGGCATATCGTGTGCTTCCACCACACCACCACCGGCGATGCGATCATTGCTGCGCTGCAGGTGTTGTTGTCCTTGCGTCGTCGCGATGAAAGCCTGGCCCAGTCGCGTCAGGCGCTGCGCAAGTGCCCGCAAGTGTTACTGAATGTTCGTTTTGCCGGTGGCGTCGACCCTGTCGAGCACCCGGCGGTGAAGGAGGCGTGCGCGCGAGTGACGGCTGCCATGAATGGCCGTGGTCGTGTGTTGTTGCGCAAGTCCGGAACAGAGCCTTTGGTGCGCGTGATGGTCGAAGGCGATGACGAAAACATGGTTCGCGGCTACGCCGAAGAGCTGGCAAAACTGGTAAGTGAAGTTTGTGCCTGATTCGGCTTGCCAGCTTTGATTTGGTTGGGTAACATCTGCGCCCACTTTGACCGACGAGGTAAAGCATGCGTCGCACTATGGTAGCTGGTAACTGGAAGATGCACGGTACCCGCGCCAGCGTCGCTGAGCTGATCGACGGTCTGCGTGGTCTGGTCCTGCCAAACGATGTTGATGTTGCAGTTTTTCCGCCTCAGCTGTTTATTGATCGTGTTATCAATGGCTTGCAAGGCGCAGCGATTTCGGTCGGTGCTCAGGATGCTGCAGTGGAGTCGGGGCAGGGCGCGCTGACTGGCGAGATTTCCTCTAGTCAGTTGGCCGACGCAGGTTGCAAGCTGGTGCTTGTGGGGCACTCCGAACGCCGCCTGATACTGGGTGAGCAGGACGAGACACTCAATCGCAAGTTTGCAGCGGCACAAGCCTCAGGCTTGACGCCAGTGTTGTGCATAGGGGAAACCCTGGAGCAGCGCGAAGCGGGGCAAACGCTGGAAGTGGTAGAGCGTCAGCTGAATGCCGTGATTGACGAGTTTGGTATTGATGCTTTTGTAAATGCCGTGATTGCATACGAGCCGGTCTGGGCCATTGGCACCGGGCTGACCGCATCACCACAGCAAGCGCAAGATGTGCATGCGGCCATTCGCGCACAGCTGGCGCAAAAGAATTCTGAAGTGGCACAAGGTGTGCGGCTTCTATACGGCGGCAGCGTGAAGGCGGCCAATGCGGTCGAACTGTTCAGCATGCCGGATATCGATGGGGGACTCATTGGCGGGGCTTCCCTGAATGCAGATGAGTTCGGTGCGATCATTCGTGCCGCAGGAAACTGAAAATGCTGGATAACGTCGTAACTGTGTTTCATCTGTTGACAGCATTGGGTGTAATTGCCCTGGTTTTGCTGCAACAGGGCAAGGGAGCGGATGCTGGAGCATCTTTCGGCGCAGGTGCATCAAATACTGTGTTCGGAAGCCAAGGTTCCTCTACCTTTCTTAGTAAGTTTACTGCTATACTTGCCGCAGGTTTTTTCATAACCAGCTTGGGGTTAGGTTACTTTGCTAAAGAGAAGGCTGAACAGCTGACTCAAGTAGGTTTGCCAAATCCAGCGGTGTTGGAAGTTCCAGTGCAAAAGCCGGCTTCAGATGATGTTCCGGTGCTTCAAGAGCAAAAGTCGGCAACTCCTGCGACTGACGTACCTCCAGCTCAAGAGCAAAAGTAAAACGGGTTTCATGATGTAAACGTTGTATTGCCGAGGTGGTGGAATTGGTAGACACGCAACCTTGAGGTGGTTGTGCCCATAGGGTGTAGGGGTTCGAGTCCCCTTCTCGGTACCAATTATCAAGAATGCCCGCAGTAGCGGGCTTTCTTGTATGTGGAAGGTTGGATTGACCCGTCACGGGATCAACCGTATACTTCCGCTCCAGCTTTGTCGCGGGATGGAGCAGTCTGGTAGCTCGTCGGGCTCATAACCCGAAGGTCGTCGGTTCAAATCCGGCTCCCGCAACCAGTTTCAGCGGAGCCCCTTTTCAGGGGCTTTTTGTTAGCTGGACACTTTATAGCGTCGGTATTCAACGACGTTTCAGAGATGGGCGCTTCGCCCATTTTTTCATTTTGCACAGCATGCACAAACATGCACTAGGGGGTTCAGGTGTCGAGCAAGCTAGAACAGTTGCAGGACTTGTTGGCCCCGGTGGTCGTGGCCCTTGGCTATGAATGCTGGGGTATTGAATTTTCGGCTCAAGGCCGCCATTCAATGTTGCGTGTGTATATCGACAAGGAAGGCGGCGTACTGGTGGATGACTGCGCTATCGTGAGTCGTCAGATCAGCGGCGTTCTGGATGTCGAAGATCCTATCGCTGTTGAATACACCCTTGAAGTTTCTTCTCCTGGCATGGAACGCCCGCTGTTCACCCTTGAACAGTTTGCCCAATTTGTCGGTGAGCAAGTGAAGATCAAGCTGCGCTCGCCTTTTGAAGGGCGACGCAACTTTCAGGGCCTTCTGCGCGGCGTAGAAGAGCAGGACATCGTGGTGCAGGTTGAAGACCATGAGTTCCTGTTGCCGATCGATATGATCGACAAGGCCAACATTATTCCCAGTTTTGACTGAGACGCGGATCCCGCGGATCCAATGGCTTGCGAAAGGCGAGGCGTACGATGAGCAAAGAAGTACTGCTGGTTGTTGAGTCGGTGTCCAATGAAAAGGGCGTACCGGCAAACGTTATTTTTGAAGCGCTGGAGCTGGCTCTGGCCACCGCTACTAAAAAGCGTTTTGAAGACGAAGTCGAACTGCGTGTGGAAATCAATCGCCACACCGGTAACTATGAGACTTTCCGTCGCTGGACTGTGGTCGAAGACGAAGATCTGGATGATCCAGCATACGAGTTGGCTGTAGACCAGGCCCAGGCGAAACAGCCAGGCGCGAAAGCCGGCGATATTATCGAAGAGAAAATCGATTCTATCGAATTCGGTCGAATTGCTGCACAGACGGCCAAACAGGTCATCGTGCAAAAAGTTCGCGAAGCCGAGCGTGCTCAAGTAGTCGATGCCTATCGTGAGCGTCTGGGCGAAATCATTTCCGGCACCGTTAAAAAGGTGACCCGCGACAATGTGATCGTTGACCTGGGTAACAACGCTGAAGCGTTGCTGGCCCGTGAAGACATCATTTCGCGTGAGACTTTCCGTGTTGGCGTACGCCTTCGCGCATTGCTCAAGGAAATCCGCACTGAAAACCGCGGTCCTCAGCTGATCCTGTCGCGTACAGCGCCAGAGATGCTGATCGAGTTGTTCCGCATTGAAGTGCCAGAAATCTCCGAAGGCCTGATCGAAGTGATGGCGGCCTCCCGCGATCCTGGATCACGCGCTAAAATAGCCGTTCGCTCGAAAGACAAACGCATTGATCCGCAAGGTGCCTGCATTGGTATGCGCGGTTCGCGTGTCCAGGCAGTGTCCGGCGAATTGGGCGGAGAGCGAGTGGATATCGTCCTTTGGGATGACAACCCGGCGCAGTTCGTGATCAACGCAATGTCGCCAGCAGAAGTGGCGGCTATTATCGTCGACGAAGATGCCCATGCAATGGACATCGCCGTTGGCGCAGACAATCTGGCCCAGGCGATTGGTCGCGGCGGTCAGAACGTACGTCTGGCCAGCCAGTTGACCGGCTGGACCCTGAACGTGATGACCGAATCGGACATCCAGGCCAAGCAGCAAGCAGAAACCGGCGATATCCTGCGCAACTTCATCGAAGAGCTGGAAGTTGATGAAGACCTGGCGCAGGTACTGGTTGATGAAGGCTTTACTAGCCTGGAAGAGATTGCCTACGTACCGGTGGAAGAAATGCTCAACATCGATGGCTTTGACGAAGATACCGTCAACGAGCTTCGCGCTCGCGCCAAGGATCGACTGTTGACTAAAGCCATCGCTACTGAGGAAAAGCTGGCAGACGCCCATCCGGCCGAAGACCTGCTCTCGCTTGAGGGTATGGACAAGGATTTGGCGATGGAACTGGCGGTGCGCGGCGTAATTACCCGCGAAGACCTGGCCGAGCAGTCTATTGACGACCTGCTCGACATCGACGGCATTGACGATGATCGTGCCGGCAAGTTGATCATGGCCGCCCGAGCCCATTGGTTCGAGTAATTAGGCGCGGCCTGAGGAGAGAAATGCATGACGCAAGTCACGGTGAAACAACTGGCCGATGAGGTCAAAACACCGGTTGAGCGCCTGTTGCAGCAGATGCGTGAGGCAGGTCTGCCGCACAACGCCGCCGAGCAGAATGTAACCGATAGTGAGAAGCAGGCTCTGCTGACTCACCTTAAAAGCAGCCACAAGGCTAAAGTGGAAGAACCGCGCAAGATCACTTTGCAGCGTAAAACCACCAGTACCCTGCGTGTCGCTGGCAGCAAAAGCATCAGCGTTGAAGTACGCAAGAAGAAAGTCTTCGTACAGCAAAGCCCGGAAGAAATCGAAGCCGAGCGCAAACGTGAGATGGATGAACGTCGTGCAGTAGAAAATGCCGCACGTCAAAAGGCTGAAGAAGAGTCCAAGCGTCGCGCCGAAGAAGAAGCGCGCCGCCAGCCTGCATCTGCTCCTGTTGCAGCACCGGCTCCGGCCGCTGCAGCGCCTGCACCTGTGCAAGCCGCAGCGCCAGCACCGGCTCCAGCCGCTGATGCACGCAAGCGTGACGAACAGCGTCGCCCGGACAAACCACGCGCAGACGATAACAATCGTCGCGGCAGTGGTGACGGCGATCGCAAAAACGCTCCGCATCGTGCCTCGGTTAAAGAAAAAGCACCGACTCCACGTGTTGCTCCGCGCACTTCCGACGAAGAAAGCGACAGCTTCCGTCGCGGTGGTCGTGGCAAGGGCAAGCTGAAGAAGCGCAACGCTCACGGTTTCCAGAGCCCAACCGGCCCTGTAGTTCGTGACGTGCAGATTGGCGAGACCATCACTGTCGGCGATTTGGCCGCACAGATGTCGGTCAAGGCTGCCGAAGTCATCAAGTTCATGTTCAAGCTGGGTACTCCAGCAACCATCAACCAGGTACTGGATCAGGAAACTGCCCAACTGGTTGCTGAAGAACTGGGCCACAAAGTGACTCTGGTCAGCGACAACGCCCTGGAAGATTCCCTGGCCGAGTCCCTGAAGTTCGAAGGCGAGTCGTTCTCCCGTGCACCGGTTGTGACCGTAATGGGCCACGTTGACCACGGTAAAACGTCCCTGCTCGACTACATCCGTCGTGCCAAGGTAGCGGCTGGCGAAGCCGGTGGTATTACCCAGCACATCGGTGCGTACCACGTTGAAACCGAACGCGGCATGGTCACGTTCCTCGATACCCCGGGTCACGCTGCGTTTACCGCAATGCGTGCTCGTGGTGCCAAGGCGACTGACATCGTGATTCTGGTTGTGGCTGCAGACGACGGCGTAATGCCGCAGACCATCGAAGCCGTTCAGCATGCGAAAGCCGCTGGCGTGCCTCTGGTTGTTGCAGTGAACAAGATCGACAAGCCAGGTGCTGACCTCGATCGCATTCGTAGCGAACTGTCCGTTCACGGCGTGACGTCGGAAGAGTGGGGTGGTGACACTCCGTTTGTTTCGGTCTCGGCGAAAATGGGTACCGGCGTTGACGAATTGCTCGAAGCCGTACTGCTGCAAGCTGAAGTTCTGGAACTCAAGGCAACTCCATCGGCTCCTGGCCGTGGCGTAGTGGTTGAGTCCCGTCTGGACAAAGGCCGCGGTCCTGTTGCTACCGTTCTGGTTCAAGACGGTACCCTGCGCCAAGGCGACATGGTACTGGTCGGCTCCAACTACGGCCGCATCCGCGCCATGCTCGACGAGAACGGCAAGCCTATCAAGGAAGCCGGTCCATCCATCCCTGTCGAGATTCTCGGCCTGGACGGTACGCCAGATGCTGGCGACGAGATGAGCGTAATGACCGACGAGAAGAAGGCACGTGAAGTTGCCCTGTTCCGTCAAGGCAAGTTCCGCGAAGTGAAACTGGCGCGTGCTCACGCAGGCAAGCTGGAAAACATCTTCGAGAACATGGGCCAGGAAGAGAAGAAGACGCTTAACATCGTCCTCAAATCTGACGTCCGTGGTTCGTTGGAAGCTCTGCAGGGCGCTCTGAGCGGCCTGGGTAACGACGAAGTGCAAGTGCGCGTAGTGGGCGGCGGTGTCGGTGGTATCACCGAGAGCGACGCTAACCTGGCACTGGCCTCCAACGCTGTACTGTTTGGCTTCAACGTGCGTGCCGATGCCGGCGCTCGCAAGATTGTCGAGCAGGAAGGCCTGGACATGCGTTACTACAACGTCATCTACGACATCATCGAAGACGTCAAGAAAGCCCTTACCGGCATGCTTGGCAGCGACGTTCGGGAGAACATCCTGGGTATCGCTGAAGTCCGTGACGTGTTCCGTTCGCCTAAGTTCGGCGCGGTTGCAGGTTGCATGGTGCTGGAAGGTGTTGTTCACCGTAACCGTCCAATCCGCGTACTGCGTGAAGACATCGTTATCTACGAAGGCGAGCTGGAATCCCTGCGTCGCTTCAAAGATGACATGTCCGAAGTGCGTGCCGGCATGGAATGCGGTATCGGCGTCAAGAGCTACAACGACGTTAAAGTCGGTGACAAGATCGAAGTGTTCGAGAAGGTCCAGGTTGCTCGCAGCCTCTAACTCGCGAGCCTCAAGAGCGAGGACGAGCCCGCGCATGCAAATGCGCAGCGCTCGGCCTGGACTCTAAACGCAACGCCCGGTCCGGCTTCTGTCGTGCCGGGCGTTTGCCGCTTTCAGACCGCATGGGTTTCCCATGGGTGAGTAACAGGTAACAAGACATGGCAAAAGAATATAGCCGTACCCAACGTATTGGCGATCAGATGCAGCGCGAGCTGGCACAGCTGATCCGTCGTGAAGTCAAAGACCCGCGCGTGGGCCTGGTCACCATTACTGCTGTTGAAGTCAGCCGTGACGTCGGTCACGCCAAGATCTTCATCACCGTGATGGGTCAGGACAGCGCTGAAGATATCGCCCAGAGCATCAAGGTGCTGAACTCGGCAGCGGGTTTCCTGCGCATGCAACTGGCGCGTGAAATGAAGCTGCGCAGCGTTCCGCAGTTGCACTTCCACTACGATGAAAGCGTCGTGCGTGGTGCTCATCTGTCCGCCTTGATCGAGCGTGCAGTGGCTGAAGACAATCAGCACCCTGAAACCACTGCTCCCGAAGACACCAAGGAGTAACCGGTGGCTCAGGTCAAGCGTATCCGTCGTAACGTCAGCGGCATCATCCTGCTGGACAAGCCACTTGGGTTTACTTCCAATGCGGCCCTGCAGAAAGTTCGCTGGCTGCTCAATGCCGAGAAGGCAGGGCACACCGGTAGCCTCGATCCATTGGCCAGCGGTGTATTGCCGCTGTGCTTTGGCGAAGCCACCAAGTTTTCGCAATACCTGCTCGATTCCGACAAGGGTTATGAAACCCTGATGCAATTGGGCAAGACCACGACCACGGCAGACGCTGAAGGCGAGGTTTTGCAGACTCGCCCGGTGACCGTTGGTCGCGCCGATATTGAAGCTGTTTTACCCAATTTTCGTGGGCAAATCAGCCAGATACCGCCGATGTACTCTGCGCTCAAGCGTGACGGACAGCCGCTTTACAAGCTGGCCCGTGCAGGCGAAGTGGTGGAGCGTGAACCGCGTTCTGTTACTATTACCCGCCTCGAATTACTGGCCAGCGAAGGCGACACTGCGCGCCTGGCCGTCGACTGCACCAAAGGCACCTATATCCGTACCCTTGTGGAAGATATCGGTGAGCAATTGGGGTGCGGGGCATACGTTGCAGAACTGCGTCGTACCCACGCCGGACCTTTCAGCCTGGCCCAGACGGTTACCCTGGAAGAGCTGGAGGCGGTGCATGCCGAAGGCGGCAATGAAGCGGTTGATCGCTTCCTGATGCCATCGGACAGCGGTTTGCTCGACTGGCCATTGCTGCACTTCTCGGAAGCCAGCTCGTTTTATTGGCTCAATGGCCAACCGGTGCGTGCTCCGGATGCTCCGAAGTTCGGTATGGTGCGGGTACAGGATCACAACGGTCGCTTTATCGGTATCGGTGAAGTGAGCGAAGACGGGCGTATTGCGCCGCGTCGACTGATTCGGTCGGAATGACCGGAACCAGGCTGCATCGGGTGTAGTATTACCGGCGCAGACTGGAATGAGGGTGGCTGTTATTAGGCACGGTCACATCTCACATTTAAATACGAGGATTTGTCCTCGGCCTATTGGATCTGTCTTGTTCGCAAGCAGGCCCTAATTGAAAGGAAAGCCAAATGGCACTTACAGTTGAACACAAAGCAGAAATCGTAAAAGACTACCAGCAAGCTCCAGGTGATACAGGTTCTCCAGAAGTGCAGGTTGCACTGCTGACCTTTAACATCAACACGCTGCAAGGTCACTTCAAAGCTAACAGCAAAGATCACCACTCCCGTCGTGGTCTGATCCGCATGGTAAACCAGCGTCGCAAGCTGCTGGACTACCTGAAAGGCAAGAACGTTGAGCGTTACAAAGCGCTGATCGCTCGCCTGGGTCTGCGTCGCTAATAGCGATGTTGCTAGAGGCTGGTTGTCTATCGTGTGTCTGCGGGTTTCCCGCAGTCTCATGGCAGGCTTCCAGCCTCAAGTTTTATCTGGACTACCCGGATTCTTACGAAAGCTTGCCTATAGGGCTGTTTTCGTAAGCATCTTGAGTCGGGCCAATACCCGATGTTGCATATGACTTTCGCAAGAAACCCGTTCCCCAAGAGCCACAAAGAAGGTAGGACACCGTGAACCCGGTTATCAAAAAATTTCAGTTCGGTCAGTCGACCGTTACTCTCGAGACTGGCCGTATCGCCCGTCAGGCTTCCGGCGCAGTATTGGTCACCGTTGACGACGACGTCAGCGTGTTGGTGACTGTGGTCGGTTCCAAGCAAGCGGATCCAGGCAAGGGTTTCTTCCCTCTGTCGGTTCACTACCAGGAAAAAACCTACGCCGCGGGTAAAATCCCTGGCGGTTTCTTCAAGCGTGAAGGTCGCCCTTCCGAGAAAGAAACCCTGACGTCGCGTCTGATCGACCGTCCGATCCGTCCGCTGTTCCCAGAAGGTTTCATGAACGAAGTGCAGGTTGTCTGCACCGTTCTGTCCACCAGCAAGAAAACCGATCCGGACGTCGCTGCGATGATCGGTACTTCGGCTGCCCTGGCCATTTCCGGCATCCCTTTTGATGGTCCGATCGGCGCTGCCCGCGTTGCTTACCACGAAAGCACCGGTTACCTGCTGAACCCGACTTACGAGCAACTGGCCGCTTCGAGCCTGGACATGGTTGTTGCCGGTACTTCGGAAGCCGTATTGATGGTTGAATCGGAAGCCAAAGAGCTGACCGAAGACCAGATGCTGGGCGCTGTACTGTTCGCCCACGACGAATTCCAGGTGGTTATCCAGGCTGTCAAAGAGCTGGCTGCCGAAGCTGCCAAGCCAACTTGGGACTGGGCTGCTGCCCCGGAAGCGACCGCACTGCTGGGCGCTATTCGTGCCGAGTTCGGCGAAGCGATCTCCCAGGCTTACACCATCACCGTCAAGGCAGACCGTTACGCGCGTCTGGGCGAGTTGAAGGATCAGGTTGTTGCCAAGCTGTCCGGTGAAGAAGGCCAGCCTTCTGCCAGCGAAGTTAAAGCTGCATTCGGTGAAATCGAATACCGCACCGTTCGCGAAAACATCGTTAACGGCAAGCCGCGTATCGATGGTCGTGACACCAAGACTGTTCGCCCTCTGAACATCGAAGTTGGCGTTCTGCCGAAGACCCACGGTTCGGCCCTGTTCACCCGTGGTGAAACTCAGGCGCTGGTTGTTGCAACTCTGGGTACTGCCCGTGACGCGCAACTGCTGGACACCCTGGAAGGCGAGAAAAAAGACCCGTTCATGCTGCACTACAACTTCCCTCCGTTCTCGGTAGGTGAGTGTGGTCGCATGGGTGGCGCTGGTCGTCGCGAAATCGGTCACGGCCGTCTGGCCCGTCGTTCGGTTCAAGCCATGCTGCCTGCTGCCGACGTGTTCCCGTACACCATCCGTGTTGTATCGGAAATCACTGAATCCAACGGTTCCAGCTCGATGGCATCGGTTTGCGGTGCTTCCCTGGCACTGATGGATGCCGGTGTGCCGATGAAGGCGCCGGTTGCCGGTATCGCCATGGGTCTGGTTAAAGAAGGCGAGAAGTTCGCTGTTCTGACCGACATCCTGGGTGACGAAGACCACCTGGGCGACATGGACTTCAAGGTAGCCGGTACCGCCAAAGGTGTTACCGCGCTGCAGATGGACATCAAGATCAAGGGCATCACCGAAGAAATCATGGAGATCGCTCTGGGCCAGGCCCTGGACGCTCGCCTGAACATCTTGGGCCAGATGAACCAGATCATTGCCGTATCGCGCAACGAGCTGTCGGCCAACGCTCCGACCATGATCGCGATGAAAATCGACACCGACAAAATCCGTGACGTTATCGGTAAAGGCGGCGCGACGATCCGTGCAATCTGTGAAGAAACCAAGGCTTCGATCGATATCGAAGACGACGGTTCGATCAAGATCTTCGGCGAGTCCAAGGAAGCAGCAGAAGCCGCGCGTCAGCGCGTTCTGGGCATCACCGCTGAAGCCGAGATCGGCAAGATCTACGTGGGCAAGGTTGAGCGTATCGTCGACTTCGGCGCATTCGTAAACATCCTGCCGGGCAAAGACGGCCTGGTTCACATCTCCATGCTGAGCGATGCTCGCGTTGAGAAAGTGACTGACATTCTGAAAGAAGGTCAGGAAGTGGAAGTACTGGTACTGGACGTGGACAACCGCGGCCGTATCAAGCTGTCCATCAAGGACGTCGCTGCTGCCAAGGCTTCGGAAGCTTAATCGCTCTCGACACCTGCTTTGAAAAAGGACCCTTCGGGGTCCTTTTTTTATGCCTGGAGCAAAGTCAGCACCATAGGGCCATAGGCCACGAGTCGAAAGCCGCAACTTGCATGCAGAATTAACCGGCGCCATGCATTTTGCACGACGGGGCAATTTTGGCTATTTTGTAAGTTGTTGATTTATATAGGTTTATTTGTTTTTAAAAGTTGGCACGCGGCCTGCAATAGTACTGATAACCCTGCTGCTGCAAGACGGCGCAGATTCTAAAGAAGACAGGAGTTACTCGTATGAAGAAGTTCGCTATCGCTGCCGCAACTGCCACCGCTCTGACCCTGACTATGGCCAATGCTGCATTTGCTGCCCAGGCGACCACCCAGGCACCCATGGTGGTGGCTGCAGGCGAAGTAACCAAAGCCAAGGAAGCTACTTCTGATACCTGGATCACTACCAAAGTAAAAGCTGACCTGGTCACTGAAAAAGGCATTCCGGGCACGGACATCAAGGTAGAAACCAACAAAGGCGTTGTTTCCCTGTCCTCGATGGTACCGGTGACTGAAGCGCAAAAAGAGATTGCTGTTGCGATCACCAAAAAGATCAAAGGCGTTAAAGCTGTATCGGCTGATGGCCTGAAAGCGGAATAAAGCACCCTTTCTCGTAGAACCGGGGGAACAAGGTTCTGGCAGGTGATTGAAGCAGTACGCCTGCAGGCATTGTTAAAAAGGTTCATGCGACGGCCACACGGATGTGGCCATTACAGCCCCCGGCGCTTGCGTCGGGGGCTGTTCTATTTGGGATTGGGTCTATTTGGGATTGGGGCTACGAAAATCCGCGTAGCAGCTGCCGAACGCAGCCTCGTGCCTTCGGCAGCTGCTACAAATCAGCGACGTTGTGCATTATTCGCTATCCAGATGCAGTGGCGAGATTACCCGGCCGTCGCTCTCGGCTTGGCCCAGGGTGGCATCGATAAAGTACACGCGGTCATCCGCCAGCCCGCCCTTGTCCACCAGGTAGTCCTTGATGCTGCTTGCACGGTCTTGCCCCAGCTGACGCAACAACACTTCGCTTTTGCTCCAGAAGTCGATCAGTGCCGCGGTCATTTTGGCCGCGCGCTCGTCACGGCTCAGGTCTTTCCATTCAGCAGGCGGTTGCTGCTTGAGACGCGTGCGGTAGATACCTTCAAGTAACGGGCCTTTCTCATCGTCCGGCACGGTGAGCAAGCCGGCGCTGGCCGGTACTTTGTCGCCACGACGCTGGAGGATCTTGTAGTAGGTGTACTGGAACTCGCGCTCAAGACGTTCCTTGGCGATCAGAGGGCCATCGCTGCTCTGTGCGGCCGTACCTTCGATCTCCAGGCGTAAAGCCGGGCGTTCTTTCAGGGCCTGGGCCAGTGTGGTCAGGGCTTTTTGTGCCTCAGGGCTCAGCTCGCTTGATCCTGGGGCGAATGACACGGTGCCCAGGTCCTCGGCTCCACCACCGCTGATCAGCCCGCCAATGAACTTGAAGGGCGCCTGGGCGGCACGCAGCACCAGGTTGCGTACCGTTTGCCAGATAATCGGCATCACGCTGAACTGCGGGTTGTTGAGGTCGCCACTGATGGGCAGTTCAATGGATATCTTGCCGTCCGTGTCCTTGAGCAAGGCAATCGCCAGTTTGATCGGCAGATCCACGGCGTCCGGGCTGTCGACCTTTTCCCCCAGCTGCAATTGTTCGACCACGAGTTTGTTCTCGGCTTTGAGCTGGCCGTTGGTGATCAGGTAATGCAGGTCGAGGTTGAGACGACCCTTGCGGATGCGGTAACCGGCAAACTTCCCGGAGTAGGGGGTCAAGGTGGTCAGTTCGACACGCTTGAAGCTGGTGGCGATATCCAGGCTGGCCATCGGGTCAAACGGGTTGACGCTGCCCTTGATGGTCACCGGCGCATAACGGTCGACCTTGCCTGCAATATTGACCGGGGCAGGTTTGGGGTTACGGCTGTCGATGGTGCCAATCAGGCCGTTGAGCTGTTGAACCGCGGTCTGGAAGTTGGGTGTCAGGCTGAAGTCGGCGAAATTCGCTGAACCATCGTTGATCGCAATTGCGCCGATGTGAATGCCCAGCGGTTTTTCCTTGCTGGCCGTGCCTTTGGCCGACGTACTGCCTGCAGGTTGCGGGATCAGCAGGTCATCGATATTGGTGGTGCGGTCATCGTTGATCATGAAGCGCACATAGGGCTTTTCGAAATTGACCCGTGCAAGCGAGAGGCTATCGCCGTGCTGGTACTTCAGATCCTCCAGCACCAGTTTTTGCCACTTCAGGAAGTCGCGGTTTTTCAGGGTGTCCAATGTGTGCAGTTGATCGATCTGGGCGCGGCCGGCCACGGTAAAGGCCAGGGGGGCGGTGCTTTTCAGATCAACCGCCAGGTCGCTGCCAAGCATGCCGCTACGCAGCTCAAGGCGGATAAACGGGTCGATATAGGCCTGGGCGATACGCAAGTCGATATCTTTGGTGTTGACCTTGAGTCTGGCGCTTACCGGGCTCAGGCTGACGTCGCCGCTGGCGGTGAGTTTGCCTTGCTTGCCCACGCCGGTGTCGAGGTTGAGGGTGAAAGGAGAACGGTTCAGGCTGTCGAAGTTTTTCAGGTTCAGGTTCAGCGGGCCGACCTCCAGCTCCACCGGGGGTTTGGGCTCCTTGTCGGCAAGGTGGATGCGATAGTCACGCAGGTCGACATCCTTGAGCAGCACGGCCCAGGGTTTGCTCGGCGCCACCGGGGCCGGTTTCGGTGCTTCGACGGTCACCACTTCTTCGGTTTTGGTCGATGGTTTGTCGGGCTGGCTGGCAAACAGCTTTTGCCAGTCAAGCTGGCCGTCTTTTTCGCGGGCGGCCCAGGTTTCGAGGTTCTGGCTGTTGATCTTGCCGACCACCACTTCCTGTTTGGCCAGGTCGACACTGGTGTCGCTGACATCCAGGCGCTCCAGACGCACCAGCGGGCGGCCATCGGGGGCATTGATCTTGAGCGGTGCGATGCTGGCCGTGGCATTGCTCAGGAGCATTTCGGTTTCTTTGGACAGGTTCAGGGTGTAGTCGGTGCTGAAATTCAGTACGCCATCTTCCAGGGCCAGCGGTAATGCATCGCGCACATAGGGCCACCAGACTTTCATCTTGCCGTCGGTGACTTTCAGTTTGCCGGTCGAGGTGATGGGTACCAGGCTCAGGGTGCCCGTCCAGTCGATCCGCCCGCCTGCAGGGCCTGCGGCCACCAGGGTCATATCGGCGTTGTCATCGGGCAGGGTGCTGAGGTTTTTCAGCTCCAGGTCCATCGAGTCATAGAGGAATTCGATGGGCTCGCTGGGACGCATATCGATGAAGTGCAGGTAGCCACCCGCCAGCTTGATGTTGTCGATACGCAGCGGGAACGGTTTGCTCTCGGGATCGGCCGGGGTGGGCTCGCTCTCGGGCAGCTTGAACAGTTGTGTCAGGTTGAGCGTACCGTCCTTGTTGAACAGCAGCTCGGTTTTCGGTTTATCCAGCTGCACGTCGGCCAGGTGCAGGGCTTTTGTCCACAGGCTGTCGGCTTGCAGATTGGTGTACAGCCGCTCGAAGCCGACCTGTTCCTTGCCCGGTTCGCCGACTCTGAACCCCCACAGGGTCAGCTCAAGGCTGAAGGGGTTGAACTCCAGCCGGTCGAGTCTGGCGGGCACCGTGGCGTAGTTGGCCAGTTGCTGGTTGATGATGCGCAGGCCGATGCCCGGCAAGATCAGGAACCCAAGCACGCTGTAAAGTGCGATGGCAATCAGCACGGCGCCAAGGGCGCGGATCAATCCTTTGAGCATGTGGGGCGTCGTCTATAGCAGTCGGAAGTGCCTTGGAGTATGGCACGCGTTTCTGGTTCCGAGACGAACGCCGTATTGGGAGAATGGATTAAAACTGAAGGATCAGGGTTTTCAGCGGTGGCTGCTGATCCAGGGACGGGAAATCGCTGGCCGGACTCATGACCTGCCAGTCGCGAACCGGGCGGCCAGCTTTCTCGGCGCAACGCAAAACCTGCTCGCGCCAGTCGTCCATGCTGACCTTTGCCAGATTGTTGCAGCAGATCAGTACGCCGTCTGGTGCGGTGGTCAGTACGGCCGGCTTGAGCAGGCTTTGGTAGTCGCGCAGCAGATCGACCGTGCCGAAGGCACTCTTGGCCCAGGCAGGCGGGTCGAGCAGCACGAGGTCGTATTCACGCTGATCCATGCGCGGGTAGGCAGGCAGCTTGTGACGACGCTGAATGATTGGCAGACCGGCCAATTGGCGGATGGCCGCGAAATAGTCGGACTGTACGAATTTCATTTTTGGCAGTTCAGGGTTCAGCAGGCCGTTTTCGCGACCAACCGCCAGATTGCCTTCGGCGAAATCGAGGTTGCAGACTTCGCTGGCTCCACCTGCAGCGGCACTCAGGCCAACACCACAGGTGAAGGAGAACAGGTTGAGCACGCTTTTGCCGGCACTGTGCTGCTTGACCCAGCCACGGGCGTTGCGCAGGTCGAGAAACAACAGCGGGTCTTGCCCGGCATGGCGGCCGCGCACCCGGTACTTGAGGCCCCATTCGTGGCCGACGGTGTCTTCAAGGGCGGCGTCTTCGGCGCGGTACACGGTGTCTTCGCGGTCGATACGCGAGTTGCCCTGGGAGCGGTCGTTGTAGACCAGCAGCAGGTCGAGGCCCAGGTGGCGATTGATGGCTTCGTGCAGTTGCAGCAAATCATCGCGCTCAAGACGTTGATGAAAGCTTTGTACCAGCAGTTGCGGGCCGTAGCGGTCGATGGTCAGGCCGCCGGCGCCTTCCTGGCTGCCGTGGAACAGGCGATAGCAGTCGGTGCCTTGGGCGTGCAGCTCGGCCAACAGGTCGTGACGATTATCGAGGGCGGCGCGCAGCGCCTGATTCAAGGAAGACATGCATTGCGCCTTGGGGGACAGATAAGGCGCGGCAGTTTAGCAGAATAGGGCTGGTGATTATTGCTGCGTTGCTCTTGTAGCCGCTGTGGGAGCGAGCCTGCTCGCGAAGGTCGTTCGCGAGCAGGCTCGCTCCCACAGGATGGCTTGACCGGCAACAGAGTATCTACACGTTTTGCATTACTCCCGCTCGATCGCCAGCGCTACGCCCTGACCACCGCCGATGCACAAGGTGGCCAGGCCTTTTTTGGCGTCGCGCTTGAGCATTTCGTGAAGCAGGGTCACCAGGATCCGGCAACCTGACGCACCAATAGGGTGGCCAATGGCAATTGCGCCGCCATTGACGTTGACCTTGCTCGCGTCCCATTGCAGTTCCTGGCCCACGGCCAGCGCTTGTGCGGCGAAGGCTTCGTTGGCTTCGATCAGGTCCAGTTGCTGCAAAGTCCAGCCGGCTTTGCTCAGGCAACGCTGGGTGGCACTGACCGGGCCGATGCCCATGATGGCCGGATCCACGCCGGCATTGGCGTAGGCCGCGATTTTGGCCAGCACCGGCAAGCCCAGGGCCTTGGCCTTGGCGGCGCTCATGAGCATGACCGCGGCTGCGCCGTCATTGAGTGAGGAGGCGTTACCTGCGGTGACAGAGCCGTCTTTTTTGAATGCGGGACGCAGTTTTGCCAACGATTCGGCGGTGGTGCCAGCGCGCGGTTGCTCGTCGGTAGTGAATGCGATCGGATCGCCTTTGCGCTGCGGGATCAGGACGGGGGTGATTTCATCGACAAAGCGCCCGGCTTCAATCGCCGCAGTGGCTTTTTGCTGTGAGGCGGCAGCGAAGGCGTCTTGCGCTTCACGGCTGATGTCGTATTTAGCCACAAGGTTTTCGGCGGTAATGCCCATGTGGTAGTCGTTGAACGCATCCCACAGGCCATCGCTGATCATGGTGTCGACGATCTGACTGTGGCCCATGCGCAGACCGGTGCGGGCACCGGGCATGATGTAGTTGGACAGGCTCATGTTTTCCTGGCCGCCGGCGATGATCACCTCGGCATCGCCGCATCGAATGGCCTGGGCCCCCAGGTGCAGGGCCTTGAGGCCCGACCCGCAAACCTTGTTCAGGGTCAGTGCCGGTACCGCAAACGGCAGGCCGGCCTTGATTGCCGCCTGGCGGGCAGGGTTTTGCCCGGCACCGGCGGTCAGTACCTGACCCATGATCACTTCGTCGACCTGGGCGCCATCCAGGCCGGTTTGTGCGAGTAATTGGCGAATGACGGCGGCACCCAGTTCCACGGCAGGTACATGGGCCAGCGAACCTTGAAAGCTGCCAACGGCGGTGCGGGTAGCCGCAACGATTACGACGTCTTGCATTGCTTGAGTCCTCTTTATTCTTGGAGTGTTGTGTCCGGATTCAGGCGGGCATGGTGGCATAAATCGGTGTTGAGTTCATCGCGGGCAGGCCCGCTCCCACAAGAGCACCACAGATCCTGTGGGTGCGGGCCTGCCCGCGATGCCAACGTAGCGGTTTTCAGCCAAGCCCCATGCGCCGTCGCGCCCGTTGTACCGAACCGTTGCGTACGGCCCAGCGCAGGATTGGCGCGGTGCTGTTGACCCCGGCCCGCACCCCTTTGCGAACCATCGGGCCTTGATGCAGCTCCAATTGATCGCTGGCCCAGTCGGGCAGTAAATCGATCCCGGCCTGCATCATCAATGCACCAAATGGTTTGGCCAGCAGGCTGGGGGCAGGGGCGTTGAGCAGCAGGCGAATGACTTCACGGCTGCGCTCATCGCAAAGCAATTGCGGGCGAACGCTGTCGAGGTAATCGGCTACTTGCTGACGTGAGCGCGGTACGTGGGTGGCGCCCAGGCGTTCAGCGATCATGGCGATTTCGTCGTAGTAGCGGTCCTGATCTTCAGCGGATAAATGCGGGTTGCGATAGCGCAGGTGGGCGGCGAGAAAATTGCTGACTTCGGCCACATGCACCCAGGTCAGCAGCTCGGGGTCGCTGGCCGCATAGGGGCGGCCATCGAGACCGGTGCCGCTGACTTGCAGGTGGATGGTGCGCACTTTGTCGATCAGCCAGTTGGCATCGCCAGTGGCGCCGAAGGTGGTACCTGAAATGAACTGCCCGGTGCGGCGTAGCCGACCCAGCATGTCTTCGCGGAAACTGGAGTGGTCCCACACCCCGGCCAGGGCCAGTGGGTGCAAGGCTTGCAGCATCAAGGCGCTGATGCCGCCAATCAGCATGCTGGTGAAGTCACCGTGGACCTGCCAACTGATGGAGTCCGGGCCGAACAGGCCGGGGTCGCCCTTGGGGTTTTCGAGGTCGAGCTTGCCGAGGGAAAGCCCGGTCAGGCTCATGATCTGGCGCTCGATGGGGCGGCGGATAAATTCCATTATGCCTTTCTCGATGGTGCCAGCCAGTCGATGAAAACTGGCTGGCTATCAATCACCCGCGGTGACGGCCGCGGAAGTAGTTGATCAGGCCCTGGGTCGACGCATCGTCGGCAGGCTCTTCCTGGATACCGGTCAGGCGGTTGTATACGCCCTTGCCCAGCTCCTTGCCCAGTTCAACACCCCATTGGTCGAAGGCGTTGATGCCCCAGATCACGCTTTGCACAAACACTTTGTGTTCGTACAGCGCCACCAGTGCACCCAGACGGCGCGGGCTGATGCGTTCCACCACCAGGGTATTGCTCGGGCGGTTGCCCGGGATCACCTTGTGCGGCGCCAGTTTTTTAACTTCTTCTTCGCTCATGCCCTTGTCGCGCAGTTCAGCTTCGGCTTCTGCGCGGGTTTTACCCAGCATCAGCGCCTGGCTTTGCGACAGGCAGTTGGCATACAGCCATTGATGGTGGTCGGACACCGGGTTGAAGCTGACAATCGGCACGATAAAGTCGGCCGGGATCAGTTGGGTGCCTTGGTGCAGCAATTGGTGGTACGCATGCTGACCGTTGCAGCCCACTCCACCCCAGATCACCGGGCCAGTATCGGTTGACACCGGAGTGCCGTCCTGGCGCACGCTCTTGCCGTTGGATTCCATGTCCAGCTGTTGCAAGTGTTTGGTGATGTTACGCAGGTAGTGGTCGTACGGCAGGATCGCGTGGCTTTGCGCGCCCCAGAAGTTGCCATACCACACACCCAGTGCGGCCATCAGTACCGGCATGTTCTGCTCGAACGGAGCAGTCTGGAAGTGCTGGTCCATGCTGTAGGCACCGGACAGCAGCTCTTTGAAGTTGGACATGCCGATGGCCAGGGCAATTGGCAGACCGATGGCCGACCACAGCGAGTAACGCCCGCCGACCCAGTCCCACATCGGGAAGATGTTTTCTTCTCGAATACCGAATGCCACGGCTGCCGCGTTGTTGCTCGATACGGCGATAAAGTGGCGATGCAGCTCAGCTTCCGAACCGCCCTGGGCGAGGTACCAGGCTCGTGCCGCCTGGGCGTTTTTCAGGGTTTCGAGGGTATTGAATGATTTGGACGAAACGATAAATAGGGTGGTTTCAGCGCGCAGTTTTGCGGTCAGTTCATGGAACTCACTGCCGTCGATGTTCGCCAGGTAATGGCAGCGCACACCTTTTTGCGCGTAGGACAGCAACGCTTCAGAAACCAGCTCAGGGCCGAGGAACGAGCCGCCGATGCCGATATTGACGATGTCGGTGATTGGCTTCTCGGTGTAACCGCGCCACAGACCGTCGTGAATCCGGCCGACCAGCTCGGTCATCTGGTTCAGGACTTTATGCACCTCGGGCATGATGTTCACGCCGTTGACCGACAGTTTGTCGGCAACCGGGCGACGCAGCGCGGTGTGCAAGGCCGGGCGACCTTCAGAGGCGTTGACGATTTCACCGCTGAACAACGACTTGATTGCGCCTTTGAGGTCGACCTCATTGGCGAGGTTGACCAGCAGATCGCGGGTCTCGTTGGTGATCAGGTTTTTCGAGTAGTCCAGAAACAGCCCGCAGCTGCTCAGGGTGAATTCTTCAAAACGTTTCGGGTTGCTGTTAAACGCGTCACGCATGCTGAAGTTTTGCATGCTGGCACGGTGAAGTTTCAACGCTTGCCAAGCGGGCAGAGCGGTAACGTCGTGAGGGGTGCGGTAGTACGCCATCGCTGCGGATATCCTTTTTGCTTGAACTGCCTTTGGACACTGAAAACACCTGCGCCTGGTTTTTCTTGTTCAGGCGTTCGGTCGGTCTGATTCTGCACGTTAACTGGAAGCAGGGCGATTACAGTAACCTTCGCGCCTGCTTCTGTCTTGGCTTTGTCTGACACCGAGAAGTAACTTTTGTCACAGTTACGTCACAGCAGGTGAAACGTTTCAGTGTTTCTTTATGGAGTGCGGGTCATTCCGCGGTTCCGCACAGGCGACTCTGTCAGAGCGCGCTGTCGAGATTAAGATGTACGTTGTCGATCAAACGGGTGGCACCCAGGAAGGCCGCAACCAGAATTACCAGGTCGCGATCAGTCGCCTGTGCCGGTAGCAAGGTCTGTGCGTGGCGCACTTCCAGGTAGTCCGGACGAAAACCAATGGCTTCGATTTGCGCCAGATGCTGGCGCACCAGGGCCGGGTAGTCGCGCTCACCGGCTTCGATGGCGCGCGCCATTTCACTCAGGTGACGGTACAGCGCTGGCGCCAGGGCTCGCTGCTCTTCGCTCAGGTAACCATTGCGCGAGGACAGGGCCAGGCCGTCTTCGGCGCGCACGGTGGGTTCGCTGATGATCTGGATCGGGAAGTTCAGATCGTTGACCATTGCGCGAATGACTGCCAGCTGTTGGTAGTCTTTTTGCCCAAAAATCGCCAGGTCGGGCTGAACCATGTTGAACAGCTTGCTGACCACGGTGGTCACACCATCGAAATGCCCCGGGCGACGGCTGCCGCACAGTTCATTGCTTAATTTGGCAGCAGTAACACGGGTCAGGCCGTCCATGCCGTTGGGGTACATTTCTTCAACGGTCGGGGCAAACAGCAAGTCACAGCCTGCCTGCAGAAGCCTTTCCTGGTCGGCTGCCAGGGTGCGCGGATAGGTATCCAGATCTTCGTTGGCGCCAAACTGCAGCGGGTTGACGAAAATGCTCGCCACCACGAAATCGGCTTGTTGTGCGGCGGTGGTTACCAGTGCGCCATGGCCACTGTGCAGATTGCCCATGGTCGGGACCAGTGCTATCTGTTTGCCTTCACGGCGTGCGCGGGCGATGACGGCGCGCAGTTCGCGAACGGTTTTAACTGTGTTCATGCAGAGAATCCGTGTTCGGTAGCAGGAAAGCTGACGGCTTTGACTTCAGTGACGTAGGCGCGCAGGGCGGACTGGATATCGGGCTGGCCGCTCATGAAGTTTTTCACGAACTTGGGCACGCGGCCGGTCAGTGAAAGGCCCAGCATGTCGTGCAGCACCAGGACTTGGCCGTCGGTGTCACTGCCGGCGCCGATGCCGATGACCGGGATCTTGACCGCGTGGGTGATCTCTTTTGCCAGTTCGCTGGGTACACATTCGAGCAGCAGCATGGCCGCTCCTGCCTGTTCCAGGGCAATGGCATCGGCACGCATCTGGCGCGCCTGGTTTTCGTTGCGGCCTTGTACCTTGTAACCCCCCAGCACGTTCACGGTCTGCGGGGTCAGGCCCATATGCGCGCACACGGGGATGCCGCGTTCAGTCATGGCCCGGATCGACTCGGCCAGCCACACGGCGCCTTCGACCTTGACCATATGCGCGCCGGCCTTCATCAGCACCGCGCTGTTGTTGAGGCTTTGTTCCAGGGTGGCGTTGGCCATAAAGGCCATGTCCGCCAGGATCAGAGCGTCCTGGTTACCGCGTTTGACGCAGGCCACGTGGTAGGCCATGTCAGCGGTCGTCACAGGCAATGTACTGTCATGCCCTTGTAGAACCATGCCCAGGGAGTCGCCTACCAATAGCACTTCAACACCGGCCTGATTGCAGGCGTGGGCGAAGGTGGCGTCATAGCACGTCAGCATGGTGATTTTTTCACCTTTTTGCTTAAGGCCTTGCAGGGTGGTCAGGGTAATAGCTGGCATGAAAAGGATCCTCGTCAGGCAGTGTGGTAACCACTGCGAGTAACGCGTGTGATTCATCGTTATGAACAGGCACACCTTTATAGAGGGCGCTTATAAAGCCTGCTTTTCACATTGCACCATCCTGTGGATGGCTGCGGGATGCCTATAGTCGTGACGAGGGCACTGGAAGTCAATTCCGGGTGTTACCGCAATGGTGTTACCCGGGTATTGATTCGATTCAGCTTAAGAGGGGATTCGCTCAAGCCCGATAAATGGGCAGTCATCGAGCAATTGCGCGAGCGTGCGGCCATCGGAGAGTTTCAGCGATGCAGGCGCCAGTTCGGCCAGCGGATACAGCACAAAAGGCCGGGCGTGCATGTGGTAGTGCGGGACTTTAAGGCGGGGCTCGTCGATCAGTCGATCGCCGAATAGCAAGATGTCCAGGTCCAGAGTGCGCGGGCCCCAACGTTCTTGACGCTCGCGTCCCTGGTCCAGTTCGATGGCCTGCAGGGCATCGAGCAGGTCCAGCGGCGCCAGCGAGCTGTCGATGGCCGCTACGGCATTGGTGTAGCGCGGCTGGCCAGGCAACAGCGAATCGCTTTGATAAAATGCTGAAACCCCGATGAATCGGGAGTCCGGCAATTGCGCCAGGGCCTGGACAGCACTGCGCAATTGATCCGCCGGGTCAGCCAGATTGCTGCCCATTCCAATGTAGACGCGTTCCATCGCTTACTCGTCCGCTGCGGCGCTGCGTTTACGCTTGGCACCGCTGGTACGGCGACGTTTGCGCGGTGCAGGGCCGGTACCGTCATCCTTGGCGTTGCTCAGGTCGCGGATCATCTCGCGGCGGCCGCTGTCATTGGCGTCCTGATAGTCGGTCCACCATTCGCCCAGGCCATTGGTCTGCTCGCCGGCGCTTTCACGCAAGAGCAAGAAGTCATACCCGGCACGGAAACGCGGGTTGTCGAGCAACATGTCGGCGCGTTTGCCGCTGCGACGCGGCAGGCGCTCCTGCATATCCCAGATCTCGCGAATCGGCATGGTGAAGCGCTTGGGAATAGCAATACGCTGGCATTGCTCGGCGATCAGTTCATGGGCGGCTTCCTGCATGGCAGGAATGGGCGGCATGCCTTGATCTTGCAGGCGCAATACGCGTGCAGGCAACGCGGGCCACAACAGGGCGGCAAACAGGAAGGCCGGGGTCACCGGTTTGCCCTGTTTGATGCGCAGATCAGTGTTGCGCAAGGCTTCGCTGATCAGGGTGTGGGTGTAGGTCGGGTTGTGCTCCAGTGCTTCGGCGCTGGCCGGGAACAGAGGGTCGAACAACTCGAGGTCAACCAGCATCTCGAAGGTGTCGGAAGCGTTACCGGAGAGGAACAGCTTGAGCACTTCTTCGAACAGGCGCGCGGAAGGGATTTCCCGCAGCATCGGCGCCAGTTCGCGGATTGGTTCGGCGGTGTGCTTTTCGATACCAAAGTTGAGCTTGGCGGCAAAGCGCACGGCGCGCAGCATGCGAACCGGGTCTTCCTGGTAGCGCTGTTGCGGGTCGCCGATCAGGCGCAGCAAGCGGTTGCGGATATCGTGTACGCCATTGGCGTAATCGAGGATGCGCTCGCTGACCGGGTCGTAGTACAGGGCGTTGATCGTGAAGTCACGACGCTGGGCGTCTTCTTCAAGGGTGCCGTAGACGTTGTCGCGCAAGATGCGCCCGCTTTCGTTACGCGAGGACTGGTTGCTGTCTTCCTCTTCGTCGTTTTGCGGGTGATTGGCACGGAAGGTCGCGACTTCAATGATTTCGCGGCCAAAGTGGATATGCACCAACTTGAAACGACGACCGATGATTCGCGCATTGCGAAATTCGGCGCGCACTTGCTCGGGCGTGGCGCTGGTGGCGACGTCAAAGTCTTTTGGCGTGATATTGAGCAGCATGTCGCGTACGCAACCGCCAACCAGATAGGCCTGGTAACCGGCGTTCTGCAGGCGTTCGACGATATTGACCGCGTAGCGGCTGAACTGGGCACGTTGCAGCGAGTGTTGGCTGCTGTTGAGCACTTCAGGGGTGCTGCGCAGTTGTTGCGTACGACGCTTGGGAGAACGGAATGACTGGAACAGCTTCTTCAGCATGGGATGCACTGTTTGAAGGAATGTTCGGCCAAAACGAAGAATGACCGCATGATGGGCGGGGATTCTAGCATTTAGTCAGGGGATGGTGTAGGACGCTTAGCCGCTCTTGCGAGCGAAGCTGCAAGCCGTAAGCATAAATAGCTGTAAGAGGCGCGGTTTAGACGGTTGCTAGGGGATTTGTTAAATCGCAGAAACCACAAGGGGAGCCGAAGCTCCCCCAGAATTAGTTGCGTGCTCTATTTTTATTATTGATTGCGGGCTTTTTGTTTTTGTTAATCGCCCTAGTTACAAAGGTCTTGCCTGTGCAACCCTCCCAATCGGGAGATAAGAGCAAACGGATTGCTTTGGTCGCTGCGTTGATGTGATCAATGATCCAACCAGTTCAGGCTCTGCTTTAAGTGCAGTTTTTGTTGTTCTCTGCCTGGTCGCGGGGCAAGCCCCATTTACAACACCTCTCCAAAACAATCAGTTAGCTGCGCCTCCGCCGTGTTGTTCTTGTTATGCGTGAGCCGATACGTCTTATTTTTATTGTGTGCTGCTGTGATTCTTATTGTTCTTGTACGAATACATATAGCAGGGTGCGTGCCAACTTTTGTGCGGCCCAGCAAAATAAGGGGTTTTCAGGGTTTTGGCCTTTTTCCGGGCAAAAAAAAGCCGGGTCATCGTTACCGTAAGACCCGGCTTTTGTTACGTGATTTAACAGAGGTAACAGTTGGTTACCTCTGGCGCTGTTACCTAGCCCTCGCTTGGCACGCCGGTTTTGCGTCGCGGGATTCCCAGACGCTGACGTCGCTCCCACAAGCATTTGCGGCTGACCCCCAGTTTTCGAGCCAGTTCGGTCTCGGTCATATGGTCCTGATGCTCAAGGACGAAGTGCTGGAAGTAGTCTTCCAGTGACAGGTCCTCGGTGGGATCAAGGCTGGTGTTACCATTACTGATGCTCTGCTGCGGGGCCAGGCCGATGAAGTCATCGTCTTGCAGGTCGCTCAGTTCAATATCGATACCCAGCAGTTCAGCCGAGATTTCCGGGCTTTCACAGAGGATCACCGCGCGCTCCACAGCGTTTTCCAGCTCGCGCACGTTACCCGGCCATGAGTAATGGCTGATCGCCCGTTCGGCATCGGGGGCGAATTTGAGGTCGGTGCGACCCACGCGAGCACTTTGGCGGGCGAGGAAGGCGTTGGCGATTTCGTTGACGTCAGCGCCACGTTCACGCAGCGCAGGCAGCTTGAGCGCGATAACGTGCAGGCGGTAGTACAGGTCTTCGCGGAACTGGCCTACCTTGGCCAGGCTTTTCAGGTCGCGGTGGGTCGCGGCAATCAGGCGAACATCGACCTTTTGCGACTGTACCGAGCCAACCCGGCGAATCTCGCCTTCCTGCAGCACGCGCAGCAGTCGGGCTTGGGCCTCAAGCGGCAATTCGCCGATTTCATCGAGGAACAGCGTGCCGCCATCGGCCGCTTCAACCAGACCGGCACGGCCAGCGCTGGCGCCGGTAAACGCGCCTTTTTCGTGGCCGAACAGTTCGGACTCGATCAGGGATTCCGGGATGGCCGCGCAGTTGACCGAGATCATCGGTGCTTTGGCGCGGCGCGACAGGTTGTGCAGGGCGCGGGCTACCAGCTCTTTACCTGTGCCGGATTCACCCTGGATCAGCACATTGGAGTCAGTGGGCGCTACTTTGCGAATCTTGCTGTACATGTCCAGCATTGGCGGGCAGGAACCGATGATGCCGATTTCACCGTTGCTGTTATCCACCGTGTTTTTGTCAGCGGTGCCTGCTTTGGCAGGGCGTTCGGCCGGCGCGCTCTGGGTGTTTTGCCGGTCACGCAGAATGCGCGCCACCGCTTGCAGCATTTCGTCGTGATCAAAAGGTTTGGCGATGTAGTCCACCGCGCCCATTTTCATCGAGTCCACGGCCGAGCGCAGGCTGGCATAGCTGGTCATGATCAGCACCGGCTTGCCCTGGCCAAGCTTGATCAGCTCGGTCCCCGGAGCGCCGGGCAGGCGCAGGTCGCTGACAATCAAGTCAAACGACGGGATGCTGAACTGCTCCTGCGCCTCTTGCACCGAGCCAGCCTCGCTGACCTGGTATTGATTGCGCTCCAGTAAGCGGCGTAGGGCGGAGCGGATGATGGTTTCATCTTCGACGATCAAAATATGCGGCATTGATTCGGTTCTCTCGACGGTCTCAGTTCACAGCGGACGTCGCTTCGACATGACGCGGTAGTGTCACCCGGATACGGGTTCCGCGTTGGCTGTGAATGTCAGCCGGGCTGTCGATGGTGATTTGTCCATAATGCTCTTCAACGATGGAATAGACCAGTGCAAGGCCCAGACCTGTACCTTCGCCAGGGTCCTTGGTGGTGAAAAACGGTTCGAACAACCGGTCCATGATGTTCTGCGGAATGCCAGTGCCTTCATCTTCCACGATAAGGTCGACGGTGTGCTCGCTGGCCTCGCTCTTGACCCGTACGGCACTGCCGGCAGGCGTCGCGTCGCGGGCGTTGGAGAGCAGGTTGATCAATACCTGGGCGAGCCGCTGCGGGTCGCCGTCGACCCAGTGGTCCGGGTCGCACAGGTTGTAGAATTGCACTTCGAAATTGCGTCGGTTCAGGGCCAGCAGGCCAATGGCATCCTGGGCTACTTCGGCCAGACAGACGGGCTCGTCATTGTGTTGATGGCTGCCGGCATGGGCGAAGCTCATCAGAGACTGGACGATGCGTGAGATGCGTTTGGTCTGTTCAAGTATCTGGCTGCTGATTTCGGTCAGTTCGCTATCGTCTTCGCGTTCCTCGCGCAGGTTCTGCGCCAGGCAGGCAATGCCGGTGACCGGGTTGCCGATTTCGTGAGCCACCCCTGCCGCCAGCCGCCCGATGCTGGCCAGGCGCTCGGAGTGCACCAGCTTGTCTTCGAGCATCTGGGTTTCCGTCAGGTCCTCGACCAGCAGCACCAGGCCGCTGTTACCCGGTGCCAGCGGCTCGTCAATGGCGGCTTTGTGCAGGTTGAGCCAGCGGGTCTGGCCATCAAGGGCCAGGTGCTGCTTGTGTAAGTGTTCGTCCGGCAGGTCGATAAAACCTTGCAGCAACTCGCGCCATGGATCGCCCAGGGTACCCAGGCGCGAACCCACCACGCGCTGGGCCGGGATGCCGGTCAACTCTTCCATGGCCTTGTTCCACATCAGGATCTCTTGATCCTTGGCCAGTGAACACACGCCCATCGGCAACTCTTGCAGGGTCTGGCGGTGATAACGGCGCAAGGCGTCGAGCTCGGCTGCCAGCCCGGTAAGGCGTGAGTGGTAGTCCTCAAGCCGGCTTTCGATAAAGTGAATGTCCTCGGTAACGTAGTTTTCGCCGCCGGACTTGTAGGGCAAAAAGGTTTCGACCATATCTTGTGCGACGCTGGGGCCCATCAGGCCGGAAAGGTTGGCTTCGATCCTGTCGCGCAGGCGTCGCAAGGCATAGGGGCGACGTTCATCGAAAGGCAGGAAAAGGTCACGCAGCGCCTGTTCGACTTCTTTTTGCGCCGCTTTGGCGCCCAGAGGTTTGGCCAGCTGAGTAGCGAACTCCTGCGGGGAGGCCGCGTGCAGCTCGCGACGTTGCGGGCGGCGTACGTTATCCACAGCACAGGCTTCGGCGGCACTGGCTTCTTCAGGGCTGGCGTTGGTGAACAGGGAAATCAGGGTGAACATCAGCACGTTGGCCGCCAGCGAGGCGATGGCTGCCATGTGCCAGCTGGTATCGTCCAGCACATAGATCATGTTCAACCACGGGATATAGAAGCCCTGGAAGTTGCCGATCAGCGGGAACAGCATGCTCGCCATCCACACCAGTATCCCGGCCAGCAGACCGGCAATAAAGCCACGTCGGTTGGCCGTCGGCCAGTACAGTACCGAGAGCACGCCCGGCAAAAACTGCAACGTGGCGACAAAGGCCACGATGCCGAGGTTGGCCAGATCCTGCTCGGCGCCCAGCAGCAGGTAGAAGCCGTAGCCGGCCATGATAATGGCAACGATCAGGGCGCGGCGGGTCCACTTCAGCCAGCGGTAGATATTACCTTCGGCGGGCGGTTGATAAAGCGGCAGCACCAGGTGGTTGAGGGCCATGCCCGAAAGCGCCAGGGTGGTGACGATAATCAGCCCGCTGGAGGCCGAAAGCCCGCCCACATAAGCCAGCAGCGCCAGGGGTTTGCTGTTGGCGGCAATACCGATACCGAGTGTGAAGTATTCCGGATTGGTGGTGGCGCCCAGCTTGAGGCCGGCCCACAGGATCAGCGGCACGGCCAGGCTCATCAGCAACAGGAACAACGGCAGGCCCCAGCTGGCGCTGACCAGCCCGCGCGGGTTGAGGTTCTCGGTGAAGGTCATGTGATACATGTGCGGCATCACAATGGCCGAGGCGAAAAATACCAGCAGCAGGGTGCGCCATGGCCCTTCTTGAAGTGGTGTGTGCAGTGCGGCGAGGGCGGTCTGGTTTTGCAGCAGCCAGACTTCCAGCTGTTGCGGGCCATCGAACACGCCATAAAGCGCGTAAAGACCCACACCGCCAATGGCGATCAGCTTGATCACCGACTCAAAGGCAATGGCGAATACCAGGCCTTCGTGTTTCTCACGGGTGGCTATATGCCGAGAGCCGAAGAAGATCGTAAACAGGGTGATCAGTGCGCAGAAGCTTAGGGCTACGCGGTGTTGCACCGGCTCGCGGGTGAGGATGCTGATGGAGTCGGCCACGGCCTGGATTTGCAGGGCCAATAGCGGTAACACGCCTATCAGCATGAAAATCGTGGTCAGAGCTCCGGCCCAGGTGCTGCGGAAGCGAAAGGCGAACAGGTCGGCCAGCGATGAGAGCTGGTAGGTGCGGGTGATTTTTAGAATGGGGTAAAGCAACACAGGCGCCAGCAGAAAAGCCCCGGAAACCCCAAGGTAGCTGGACAAAAAGCCGTAGCCATATTCGTAAGCCAGCCCCACTGTGCCGTAGAACGCCCAGGCACTGGCGTAAACGCCCAAAGACAGGGTGTAGGTCAGCGGGTGACGAATGATTGCGCGCGGGATCATGCCGCGTTCACTGATCCAGGCCACGCCAAACAGCACCAGCAGGTAGGCGGCGCTGATCAGGATCATCTGGGTCAGGCTAAAGCTCATCGGCATCTTTTTGGCTCTGCAGAATAAAGGTCACAACGATCAGAATCAGCCAGAGCAGATAGGGCCGGTACCAGGCGCCTGTCGCATCGATCCACCAATCCATGATGGCGGGAGAAAACAGGTAGATCCCGACAACCAGCAACAGGACCAATCGATAGATATACATCCCGCCCTCACTTTTACAGGCCGCATGCCCAAAAACGTGCGGCGATGGTAACGGATGGCTGGCAACCTGCAAGGGCTGTCAGCGTAATTGCGCCTCGGCGAGGGTCAGTGTGCGTGGGATATTGGCGGCGTTCCAGTGGGCAATGCCCCAATCCAGCACCTCACGCGGGGTTGCGTCGTTCAAGTGTTGCTCTGTTTTCTGACCCAGAGCACGCAAGGCCCGCAGCAGCAGCGGGGTGGCCTGCTCCGGGGTCAGGGGCGGTGAGCGATAGGATTTGCCGAGTTTGTGGCCATCAGGCTGCACGATCAGCGGCACATGCAGATAGCGCGGTTGTGACAAACCCAGCAACTCTTGCAGGTAAAGTTGGCGCGGGGTGGAGTCGAGCAGGTCGGCGCCACGCACGATATCGGTCACACCCTGGGCGGCATCATCGAGCACCACCGCCAATTGGTAGGCATAGAGTCCGTCGCGGCGACGAATCACGAAATCACCGACATCGCGCCCCAGGTGCTGGCGGAACTCGCCCTGAACCCGGTCGGTGAAGGCATATTCCAGCTCAGGGACGCGAATGCGGATGGCTGCGTTATCCATTGAGTGCCCGGCATTGCGGCAAAAGCCGGGGTAAATGCCGTTGTAACCTTCCAGCTGTTTGCGTGAACAGGTGCAGGCGTAGGCCAGGCCCATGCTGAACAGTCGGTTTAGCACGTGCGCATAGGCTTCGTGGCGCTCGCTTTGACGGACCAGTTCGCCGTCCCATTCAAAACCGTAGCGCTCAAGGGCATCGAGAATCGCGGCCTGGGCGCCGGGCATTTCCCGCGGCGGATCGAGATCTTCCATGCGCAGCAACCAGCGGCCACCTACGGAGCGGGCATCGAGGTATGACGCAAGGGCGGCGACCAACGAGCCAAAATGCAGATGGCCACTGGGCGTTGGGGCGAAGCGCCCGATATAGGAGGGTGCAGTCATGGACGTGGGCCGATTTCTTGTGGGAGCGGGTTTGCTCGCGATGGGGCAACCCGGTTTTGAACCTTTGGCGCGGTGATGCTATCGCGAGCAAGCCCGCTCCCACGCAGGGCACTGAAATTTCACAAACAAAAATGGGGCGTTCGCACGCCCCATCTGGTCAAGTTGGCGATTACTTGCCGACTTGTTTTTCCTTGATTTCAGCCAAGGTCTTGCAGTCTACGCACATGTCGGCAGTAGGGCGGGCCTCGAGTCGACGGATACCGATTTCGACGCCGCAGGATTCGCACCAGCCATATTCTTCGTCTTCAATCAGTTGCAGCGTCTTGTCGATTTTCTTGATCAGCTTGCGCTCGCGATCGCGGGCGCGCAGTTCCAGGCTGAATTCTTCTTCCTGGCTCGCGCGGTCGGATGGGTCAGGAAAGTTTGCCGCTTCGTCTTTCATATGATCAACGGTGCGGTCGACTTCCTGCATCAAGTCCTGTTTCCACTTTTGCAGAATCTTGGTGAAGTGTTTACGCATGGGCTCGCCCATGTACTCTTCACCCTTCTTTTCAACGTAGGGTTCGAAGCCGCTAAGTTGAGTATTCTGTTGCTTTGCTTGTGTGGGCATGAAATGGACCGCCTCTCATTCTTCTAATCCATTGCGCAGGATTGCAACATCACCGACACCTGCCGGCCCTGCGGCTGCAAGCGGGCGAACTTACCAGATCAAATCGGGCTGCGCTACTCCCGCATGTCCAGCCCGTTCTCAGGGTATGTGTGCAGAGCCTGTGGTGCTTGAGATTAGTGGCTAATTAATAATTTTAGTCGAGCTATGACTAAAGGCCGGGTTGTTTGGTTCTATCGGCAAGTGGGCTAAGACCGTAATTAGCTCTCTCTTATAGCACTGCTTGGGTAGAATCGGCTTTTTGCTTACCCAGGAAGGCAGGCTCATGGCTCAGTCATACAGTGCGCGCAGCCGCGCAATCGAACCGTTCCACGTGATGGCGTTGTTGGCGCGGGCCAATGAGTTGCAGGCTGCCGGGCACGATGTGATTCACCTGGAAATCGGCGAGCCGGACTTCACCACGGCCGAGCCGATCATTGCTGCCGGCCAGGCTGCCCTGGCCGCCGGCAAAACCCGTTATACCGCCGCCCGTGGCCTGCCGGAACTGCGTGAAGCGATCAGCGGGTTTTACCGGCAGCGCTATGGCTTGAATATCGACCCCGGGCGAATTCTTATAACGCCCGGTGGTTCTGGTGCCCTGTTACTGGCTTCCAGCCTGCTGGTTGATCCGGGTAAACACTGGTTGCTAGCAGACCCAGGCTACCCATGTAACCGACATTTCCTGCGTTTGGTAGAGGGGGCGGCCCAACTGGTGCCTGTAGGTCCCGATGTGCGCTATCAACTCACAGCCGAACTGGTCGAACGCCACTGGAACCAGGACAGCGTAGGCGCGTTGGTGGCGTCCCCGGCCAATCCGACCGGCACACTGTTGAGTCGTGACGAACTGGCAGCCCTGTCTGCAGCGGTCAAGGCCCGCAATGGGCATCTGGTGGTGGATGAGATCTATCACGGCCTGACCTATGGCTGTGATGCGGCGAGTGTGCTGGAAGTTGATGACAGCGCGTTTGTGCTTAATAGTTTTTCCAAGTATTTCGGCATGACCGGCTGGCGCCTGGGCTGGCTGGTGGCGCCGCCTGAGGCAGTGGCCGACCTGGAGAAACTCGCACAGAATCTCTATATCAGCGCGCCAAGCATGGCCCAGTACGCAGCATTGGCCTGCTTCGAACCGCAGACCCTGGCGATTCTGGAAGAGCGTCGGGCCGAGTTTGGCCGTCGTCGCGATTTCCTGTTGCCGGCCTTGCGCGAGCTGGGCTTTGGCATTGCGGTTGAGCCTGAAGGTGCGTTTTACCTGTATGCCGACATCAGCGCGTTTGGCGGTGATGCCTTCGCGTTTTGTCAGCATTTTCTGGAAACCCAGCACATCGCCTTTACCCCAGGCCTGGATTTCGGCCGTTACAAATCCGGGCATCACGTACGCTTTGCCTATACCCAAAATTTGCCACGCCTGCAGGAAGCTGTTGAGCGGATTGCCCGTGGCCTCAAGAGCTGGAAGGGCTGATGCGTTTTTCACCTGAACTGGAAGAAGGGCGCCTGATCAAGCGCTATAAGCGCTTTTTGGCGGATATCGAAACCAGCGCCGGCGAGTTGATGACCATCCACTGCCCGAACACCGGTTCCATGCTCAATTGCATGGTCGAGGGTGGTCAGGTGTGGTTCAGTCGTTCCAACGACCCCAAGCGCAAGTTGCCGGGTACCTGGGAAATCAGCCAAACCCCGCAAGGAAGGCTGGCGTGCGTGAACACCGGGCGCGCCAATCACTTGATCGAAGAGGCGCTGCTGGCCGGGGTGATTACCGAGCTGGAGGGTTTTACCGCGCTCAAGCGCGAGGTCCCTTACGGGCAGGAAAAAAGTCGCATCGATTTTCGCCTTGAGTACCCGCAGGGCTTTGCCTATGTCGAGGTCAAGAGTGTCACCCTGGGGTTTGACGGTTCCCGTGTCGCGGCATTTCCGGATGCCGTGACCCAGCGTGGCGCCAAGCATCTGCGCGAGCTGGCGACACTGGCGAAGGAAGGCGTGCGTGCAGTGCAGTTGTATTGCGTCAACCTGACGGGGATCGATGCGGTGCGTCCGGCTGAAGAAATCGACCCGGGTTATGCCGCTGCCCTGCGCGAGGCTGTGGCGGCCGGGGTGCAGGTGCTGGCATATGGGGTCAGCCTGACATCGGATGCTGTAGTGGTTGATCGCCGTCTAGACGTCATCCTCTGAGGCTTGCGGTGTAATCCAGATCCCTTGGCTGTCTTCACGGCAGTCGAGGGCTGTCAGAAATTGTCCCGCGCAGGGCCCGGCCACGCATTCCCCGCTTTCGATCAGGAACAATGCTGCGTGGGTTGAACACTGGATCAGGCTGGCGCTGGGGTCGAGAAACTGGTCGGGTTGCCATTCCAGTGCCACCCCGCGATGGGGACAGCGGTTTTTGTAGGCATACACCCGGCCCTCCCGGCGAGTGATCAGCAGCCGCACTTCATCCAGCTCAAAGCCACGGCTGGTACCTTCGCTCAGTGCGTGCGATGAGCATAAAAACTTCATGACAATCCTTAATAACAGCTAAACGGTTGAGTCGATGACGCGTTTCTGAGCGGGTTAACAGGTTGACGTGCAAATGCAAACAATTATCAAATGGCGGCTTGCTCTGCATGTGCTGTTTTCACAGCGTGGAAATTGTGAGCCCTCTTTATTCAAGGAAAGCCTCTGTATGCGCCTGAGTACCCGCCTGATTACGTTCTGTGCAGGCCTTATGATCAGTCATGTCAGCCTGGCTGGCGAGTTGCCACAACGTTGGGTCAGCGCCGGAGGAGCGCTTTCGGAGTGGGTCAGCGTATTGGGTGCGGAGTCTAAATTGGTTGGGGTCGATACCACCAGCCAGCATCCTGAATCACTCAAGTCGCTGCCCAGTATCGGCTATCAGCGCCAACTCTCGGCAGAAGGTGTCCTGAGCCTGAAGCCGGATGTGCTGATCGGCACTGAAGAAATGGGCCCGGCCGCGGTGTTGTTGCAGATTCGCGGTGCCGGTGTGCCGGTGGAGATGTTTTCGGCCCAGGCAGACCTTGCCAGCCTTGAGGGCACCTTGCAGCATTTGGGGCGCCTGCTGGGGGATGAGGCGCAGGCAGCGCAAGTGTTCAAGGACTACCAGCAGCAACTGGAAGAGCATCAACAGCAGGTCAAGGCCGCACAAGCCAGTCATCAGGCACCCGGGGTATTGCTACTGTTGGGCCATGCCGGTGGTAAACCGATGATTGCTGGCAAAGATACGGCGGCGGACTGGCTGCTGACGCAAGCGGGGGGACATAACTTGGCGACCCACAGCGGTTACAAGCCGTTTTCTGTGGAAGCGCTGGCGGGGCTCAACCCTGAAGTGCTGGTATTTGCCGATCGCAGCCTGACCGGTGAGGCGGCGCGCAAAGCGCTTATGAAAGAAAACCCGGTATTGGCATCTATACGCGCCGCTAAAAATGGCCGTGTCTATGAGCTGGACCCGACGCTGCTGGTGGGTGGCCTGGGGCCGCGTCTGCCGGAACGTCTGAAGCAACTGACGGCTGAGTTCTATCCCGCGGCTCCGGTCAGCCAATGAGGACGTTGGTTAAACCCCGGGCCCTGTTTACAGGTTTGAGCGCGTTGTGCCTGTTGTCGATCTGGCTGTCGCTGGCACTGGGGCCGGTGAGCCTGCCGTTGTTTGACACCTTGCGCGCGGCACTGCGCCTGATCGGGGTGCCGATTGCGGGTGAAGGCCTGGAGCAGGCCGAATTGATCCTGGGGCAGATCCGCTTGCCGCGAACCTTGTTGGGGCTGGCGGTGGGTGGCGTGCTGGCGCTCTCAGGTGTAGCCATGCAGGGGTTGTTTCGCAACCCGCTGGCCGATCCGGGGTTGGTCGGCGTATCCAGTGGCGCAGCCCTCGGGGCGGCGATCGCGATTGTCGGCGGGGCTGCTTTTGGCGGGTTGCCGGAAGTGATGGGCCCGTACTTGCTGTCGCTGTGTGCGTTTATCGGTGGTTTGGGGGTGACGGCGCTGGTGTATCGGTTGGGCCGGCGCAACGGTCAGACCAATGTGGCGGTGATGTTGCTTGCGGGCATTGCCCTGACAGCCTTGGCTGGTTCTGCTGTGGGTTTGTTTACCTATCTCGCCGATGACGCGACCTTGCGCACCCTGACATTCTGGAACCTGGGCAGTCTCAATGGCGCCAGCTATGCACGGCTGTGGCCACTGTTGATTGTGACGGTGGGGGTCGCACTGTGGCTGCCCCGGCGGGCGAACGCGCTCAATGCACTGCTGTTGGGGGAATCCGAAGCCAATCACCTGGGCATCGACGTTGAAGGCCTGAAGCGCGAACTGGTGTTCTGCACGGCCCTGGGGGTGGGGGCCGCTGTGGCAGCGGCAGGCATGATTGGCTTTATCGGGCTGGTGGTGCCGCATCTGGTACGACTGCTGGCGGGGCCTGATCACCGGGTGCTGTTGCCTGCTTCGGTACTGGCGGGGGCCACCTTGTTGCTGTTTGCCGACTTGATCGCTCGCCTCGCGCTGGCGCCAGCCGAACTGCCCATCGGGATTGTTACTGCGTTTCTCGGTGCACCTTTCTTCCTGTATTTGCTGATGCGAGGACGCCACTGATGCTGCGTACGGAAAACCTGCAGATCCGTCGCGATCAGAAAATCGTGCTGGCGGATGTCACCCTTGATGTACGCCCGGGGGAAGTACTGGGTGTGCTCGGCCCCAATGGCGCGGGTAAAAGTACCCTGCTGGCGGCCTTGTGCGGGGAGCTGGCGCCGAGTGGCGGGCAGGTCTGGCTGGATGAGCTGGCCTTGAGCCACTGGAAGGGCGCGCAGCGGGCACAACGCCTCGCTGTCCTGCCGCAAACCTCGACCCTGGATTTTGCCTTTCGCGTTGAAGAAGTGGTGGGCATGGGCCGACTGCCTCATCAGACGGGTCGCACTCGCGACGCCGAAATAATCCATGAGGCATTGCAGGCCGCCGATGTTGAGCATCTTGCGGGGCGCAGTTACCTGGCCTTATCGGGGGGCGAGCGTCAGCGTGTGCATCTGGCACGGGTACTGGCGCAATTATGGCCGGGGCAAAACGGGCAGACCCTGTTGCTTGATGAACCCACTTCAATGCTCGACCCCTTGCATCAGCACACCACGCTCAAGGCCATTCGGGCATTTGCTGATCGCGGCGCTGCGGTGTTGATCATCCTGCATGACCTTAACCTGGCGGCGCGTTACTGTGACCGCTTGCTCTTGCTGGAACAGGGGCGCCCACGGGCTCTGGATTGCCCGCAAGCGGTATTGCAGCCGGATGAACTCAAGGCCGTGTTTGGGCTCGATGTTTTAGTGCAGCCGCACCCGGAGCTGGGTTGCCCGATGGTAATTGCTCGCTGAGCAGCCGCCCAAGCACTTTTCCACAGGCAAAAAAAGACCCGGCAAGAGCCGGGTCAAATAACCGTGATTAGCCTGATGAGGAGATTTTCTGAGAGTCCGAACCAAGGGCCTTTCAGAAGATCGACTGGTCTCGCGACCAGATGGCGTAATCATAACAATTCTCATTACCAAGTCAGCAACTGTTTTTTACCGTTCATCGTGTTCGTTGCCAGCCTGCCGTATCAGGCCTTTTTCAGTGTGGCCAGATGCTCGACTTGCTGATTGAGGGCCTCTTTGCGTTCTGCAGGAATATCGTTCCAGTGAACATCCAGCAGGGCACCTTCGATAGCATATAAAAGTACTTTGGAGGCTCTGAACCCTCGGGCCTTCACCGCCCGGTAGGCATCCACTGCGCCCAGGCGCTTCAAGTCCGCGGCACTGTGAATGCCAACAGCGTGCAGCCATTGTGAAGAGGTCTTGCCAAGATTTTTCAAATGCTGGAGTTCATCGTTCATCAGCTCTCCTTGCGACGGCGTGAGCTCAGCGTTTACGGGGTATGTTGACTCTATTGAGTGTAGCGCTCAGTAGGAAATTCGTAGTCCGTTAGTCGGTTTTGGAACAAGGCGGAGTTGGAATTGAGCGAATGTGCAGTAGTAAGGCGCAAATCAGTTCCCTGGACCCAAGAGGGTAGAGCGCCCATGGCCATTCAATCGACCTTGGCGACTGTGAAACGCCAGCGCCGGAGCTGATGTCGTATTTGTGTTAACGGGCGATGTTACGCAGGTAAACGCCGTGAAACCGTTGCGGTTCCACGGCGAACATGGACCTTACAGGCCCGGCAAGCGCTGGCGAATGTCGGCAATCAGAGTGTCGAGGCTTTTGCTGTTGTGGGTTTCAACTCGCTTGCTGCGCAGGATTTCATCAGCGCCCAGCGCTTCGCGGCTGGCTTGCTGAGCGTTGACTACTTCCAGGGTGGCGTCAGACGGGTCGGTACCCACGGACTTGCGATGGGCCAGCCAGCCTTCGATCACGGCGTCCGGGGCGGTGCAGTCAAGGATCAGGCAAGGAACACCTGTCGCTTCGGCCACTTTGGCGGCCGCATCGCGCTGCTCACGCTTGAGGTAGGTGGCATCGATCACCACCGGGAAGCCCGCACGCAGGACGATGCCGGCCAGTTCATGCAGTTTATTGTAGGTAGCTGCGCTGGCGTCGGCGTTGTAGATGCCATCGCCGACTGCGTTTTCTGCCGTCTGCTGACCGAACAGTTGCTTGCGGATGACGTCTGAGCGCAGGCGAATCGCCCCCAAAGCTTCAACCAGTCGCATGGCTACCGAGCTTTTACCTACAGCCGAAACACCGTGCGTAATGGTCAGAAAACGCGAAGGAATCGTGCTGTAGCTCTCTGCCAGGTTCGCGTAGTTGCGGTATTGACGCAGAGTGGCTGCGCGCTGCACCGGGCTGGCTTCGGCAGGCATGCTGAACAGGCTGACTTTGGCGCGAACCAGTGCGCGGTAGGCCTTGTAGAAGTTCAGCAGCTCCAGGCCCTGATAATCACCGGTCAGTTCCAGGTACTGGCTGACGAATCGGCGGGCCAGGCATTTCAGGCCGCGGTCTTCGAGGTCCATCGCCAGGAAGGCGGTATCGGCGTAGACGTCGGTGAAGCGGAACGGTTCGTTGAACTCGATGCAGTCGAAAATCACTACTTTGCCGTCAATCATCGTGGCATTGCCCAGGTGAATGTCACCGTGGCATTCGCGAATGAAGCCTTGGGCCTTGCGCTGTTCGAACAGCGGCTTGAGGCGGGTGAAGCTGGCCTCTGCCCAGGCCTGGAGTGCTTCCAGTTGCAACAGGTCGGCTTTGTCCGAAAGGAACGGGCGAATTTGTTCGAAGTTCTGACGAACCGGGTCCATTACCGCCTCAGGCGTGCCCTGGTAGTGTGCAGCAGGCACATGGGGCGCCTGCATGTGGAAGCGGGCGATCTGCTGGGCCATTTCGTCGACATGGCCGGCATTCAGTTCGCCATTGGCTTGCAGTGTGCTCAGCAGCTGGCTTTGCGGGAACTGGCGCATTTTCAACGCGTATTCAATGGCCGGGCCTTCACCACCGAATGCTGGTACGTCGGCGCTGCCGGTGATCGGCAGCACGTCCAGGTACAGGCCTTCGGTCAGGCGCTGGTTGAGACGCAACTCTTCATTGCAGAAGTGTTCACGGCCACTGAGTTCGGTGAAGTCAAGAAAGCCGAAGTTGACCGGTTTCTTCAATTTATAGGCATACGGCCCGGTAAGGATGACCCAGGAGATATGCGTCTCGATAACCTGAAATCCTTCGACTTCATGGGGATAGAGGTCCGGGTTTTGCAGGGCGGCAATCAGGTTCTGGCTCACGGTTGATCCTTCAAGGTCGGGAATATTCGATGCGCCATTATGGCGGCTGGCAGCGGGAGTGCAAACCGCCGGGCTGCGCATGATGAACATGAATAAAGTGCGTATAATCTCGCGCCATGACTCGTACCCGATCTCCTCGTTCCCGTTCCAAACGTCCCTCTGGCGGCCTCAGGCCCTGGCTGGGCTGGGCAATCAAGCTCAGTCTGGTCGGCCTGGTGGTGCTGGCAGGTTTTGCCGTCTATCTGGATGCCATCGTTCAGGAGAAATTCTCCGGAAAGCGCTGGACCATCCCGGCCAAGGTGTATGCGCGCCCGCTGGAGCTGTTCGTCGGCCAGAAGCTGAGCAAGAACGACTTCCTCACCGAGCTCGATGCGCTGGGTTATCGCCGTGAAAGCGTGGCCAACGGCCCGGGCGCGGCATCCGTCAATGGCAACACGGTTGACCTCAATACCCGTGGCTTTCAGTTTTATGAAGGTGCCGAGCAGGCGCAGCCGGTGCGGGTAAGATTTTCTGGCGACTATGTTGCCGAGCTTTCCTCGACCAATGGTTCCAAACTGCCGGTGGTGCGCCTTGAGCCGCTGCTGATTGGCGGCATGTACCCGAAAAACCTTGAAGACCGGATCCTGATCAATATTGATCAGGTACCGCCGTTTCTGCTGGAAACCCTGGTCACCGTCGAGGACAGGGACTTCTATCACCATTTCGGGGTGTCGCCCAAGTCGATTGCACGCGCCATGTGGGTCAATACCTCGGCCGGGCAAATGCGCCAGGGCGGCAGTACCTTGACCCAGCAACTGGTCAAGAACTTCTACCTGACCAACGAACGCAGCCTGAGCCGCAAGCTGACCGAAGCAATGATGGCGCTGCTGCTTGAGTTGCACTATGACAAGCGCGAAATCCTTGAGGCGTACCTCAACGAGGTGTTTGTCGGCCAGGACGGTCAACGCGCGGTGCACGGTTTCGGTCTGGCCAGCCAGTTCTTCTTCAGCCAGCCGCTGGCCGAGCTCAAGTTGCACCAGGTAGCACTGCTGGTCGGTATGGTTAAAGGGCCCTCGGCCTATAACCCGCGGCGTTACCCCGAGCGTGCGCTTGTACGACGTAATCTGGTGCTCGACCTGCTCGAGCAGCAAGGTGTTGCAACGCCCGAGCAAGTGGCTGCAGCGAAAAAAATGCCTTTGGGCGTGACCAAGCGCGGCAGTCTGGCAGACAGCTCGTTCCCGGGGTTCCTGGATCTGGTCAAGCGTCAGCTGCGTGAAGACTACCGCGACGAAGACTTGACCGAAGAAGGGCTGCGAATCTTCACCAGCTTCGACCCGATCCTGCAGATGAAGTCCGAAGCTGCGGTGGGCGAGACCTTCAAGCGTCTGGCCGGGCGCAAGGGCGCGGATGAAGTGGAAGCCGCCATGGTGGTGACCAACCCTGAAACCGGCGAAGTCCAGGCACTGATCGGCAGTCGTGCGCCAGGCTACGCAGGTTTCAACCGTGCACTGGATGCGGTGCGACCGATTGGCTCGCTGATCAAGCCTGCGGTCTATCTCACAGCACTTGAGCGGCCGAGCAAGTACACGCTGACCAGTTGGCTGTCGGATGAGCCATTGTCGATCAAAGGCGCTGATGGTCAGATCTGGAAGCCTCAGAACTATGACCGCCGCTCTCACGGTACGATTTTCCTCTATCAGTCCATGATGAACTCCTACAACCTCGGTACGGTAAGGCTGGGGCAGGAAGTCGGCGTGCCTAATGTACTCAAGACCCTGGCGCGACTGGGTGTGGAGCGCGAGTTTCCGGCATTCCCGTCCATGTTGCTGGGGGCTGGTGCCTTGAGCCCGATGGAAGTGGCGACCATGTACCAGACCTTGGCCAACGGCGGCTTCAATACGCCGATGCGCGGCATTCGCAGCGTGCTGACAGCCGAAGGCGAGCCGCTCAAACGTTACCCGTTCCAGATCCAGCAACGCTTTGATCCGGGCTCGATCTTTCTGATCCAGAACGCCATGCAGCATGTGATGCGCGAAGGTACGGGGCGCTCGGTTTATAACGTGCTGCCCAAGAGTCTCGCGTTGGCGGGCAAGACCGGCACCAGTAACGATTCTCGTGACAGCTGGTTTGCCGGCTTTAGCCAGGACTTGCTGGCAGTGGTCTGGCTGGGGCGCGATGACAACGGCAAAACCCCGTTCACGGGGGCAACCGGTGCCTTGCAGGTGTGGACCAGCTTTATGAAGAAGGCTGACCCGCTGCCGCTCGACATGCCTCAGCCCGATAACATTGTGCAGGCCTGGATTGATCCGCATACCGGTCAAGGATCGGATGCCGGCTGCCCTGGCGCGGTACAGATGCCGTATATTCGCGGCAGTGAACCGCCAGCTGGTGCCAGTTGTGGTGGGCAAGAGCCCGCCACCGGTGAAGCCGTGATGGATTGGGTCAAGGGCTGGTTGAATTAAGCAAAGAGGGTATGACGTGAATAAGTTGTGGATTGCGGCTGTTTCAGCCCTGGCTTTGCTCAATGGTTGTGCCAGCGTGCCGCAGGGGTCCATCCCTGTGGTCGATTCTGGTGTTGCGGTGTCGAATAACGAGCGTGTTTCGGCCCAGCGTACGGCGGGGAATTATCCACAGGCCACTGCGCCGCGTGCCGCTCAGGCACGTACGATTACCGAGGACTCGGGGGTTGTGGTGATGATTCCGGGCGGCGCTGCCAGCGTGTCGACGCCGATCAGCACCCAGCCATTTACGCCGGGGCCGATCACCCCCGGCCCTGCCGCAGCCCCCATCAGCACGGGTAGCTACACACCGGGCGCGGCCTACAGTGCCCCGACGGCCATTACCCCCAGCGGCATTCCGTCGAACAGCGGCGGCCTGGCTGCCGACGAGCAACTGGATGGCCCGGTGCTGGCGCTGCTTACCACCGCTCAGCAACAACAGGCGAGCGGCGACTTGAACGGCGCTTCATCGAGCCTTGAACGTGCCCAGCGCGTGGCCCCTCGTGAGCCTCAGGTGCTTTATCGTCTGGCTCAGGTGCGTATGGCCCAGGGCGATGCCGCCCAGGCTGAGCAGTTTGCCCGCCGTGGTTTGACGTTCGCCAGCGGTCGTCCGGATTTGCAGGCGAGCTTGTGGGGTTTGATTGCCCAGGCCCGTGAGAAACAAGGTGATGCCGCTGGCGCTGCATTGGCCCGTCAAAAAGCCAAGGTGAGCCTCTGATGGTCATGGATGCACGCACATCTGAAGTTGCCGGGTTCCTGCTGCTGATCGAACACGAAATGCGCACCCAGGGCTTGTGGAGTGACAAGGTCCCGACCGAACACGACCTTTCCAGCCTGGAGCCGTTCAGTGTCGATCGCCTGGATTTTGAGCAATGGGTGCAGTGGATCTTCCTGCCGAAGATGAAAACCATCGTCGAACGGGGGCAGCCTCTGCCCAGTGTCTCGGGTATTTGGCATATGGCTGAGCATGTGTTTGCCCAGCGTCGTGGCAACTGGAAACCCTTGCTCAAGCATTTCCAAGACTTTGACCACCTGATCAGCCCTGCCTCCTGAGGTCATGGCTGCCAGTTTTTACTGGCAGCCATCCATTTTCTTGTTGGCTTCTGTCATTTTGCGCGTTTTTTTGTGCGTTCCTGTCGATTTATGCAAATAAATTGAATTGATGGCTTGACTTGGACAGGCCTAATGACAAGAATCGAACTCCCGCTGTAGAGGGGCTGCCAGAAGCAGGCTCTCTCAGCAGATCATGAGGCGCACACCCGCGCCGACCTGTTACACCCGCAACGCGTTACCTCGCGCTGGGTGGGAAACCCCCGCAATACTTGGGGAGTTCCCAATACTTGCTCAGTCAGTGCTGACGTAGTCGGCGACCACCGTCGCTCATGCTCTGCTGAAAAGTAAACCTATTAAGACCCGTTCGTATTTTTGTGGACGGTATTCTGGCGTTTTAGAGGTGAACAACGTGGAGCTTTTGTCTGGTGGTGAGATGCTCGTCCGCTTTTTGCGCGACGAAGGTGTCAAATATATCTACGGGTACCCAGGTGGTGCTCTCCTGCATGTCTACGACGCACTGTTCAAAGAGCCGGAAGTTACCCACATCCTGGTTCGTCATGAACAAGCTGCAACCCATATGGCTGACGGCTACGCCCGTGCCACCGGTAAAGCCGGTGTAGTACTGGTGACTTCCGGGCCGGGTGCTACCAACGCCATCACCGGTATTGCCACTGCCTACATGGACTCCATTCCGATGGTGATCATTTCGGGCCAGGTGCCTAGTACCATGGTCGGAACTGATGCCTTCCAGGAAACCGACATGATCGGTATCTCCCGGCCCATCGTGAAGCACAGCTTCATGATCAAGCATGCTTCGGAAATCCCGGAAGTCATGAAAAAGGCGTTCTACCTGGCGCAATCCGGCCGTCCTGGTCCGGTCGTGGTCGATATCCCGAAAGACATGACCAACCCGGCCGAAAAATTCGAATACGTTTTCCCGAAAAAAGCCAAGCTGCGCTCCTACAGCCCGGCCTTGCGTGGCCACTCCGGCCAGATCCGCAAGGCGGCAGAGATGCTGCTGGCGGCCAGGCGCCCTGTGCTTTACGCAGGCGGCGGGGTTATTTTGGGCGGTGGCTCGGAGCCACTGACCGAGCTGGCAAAAATGCTCAACGTGCCCGTGACCAATACGCTGATGGGTCTGGGTGCATACCCTGGCACCGACCGTCAGTTTATCGGCATGCTTGGCATGCATGGCAGCTTCACGGCCAACATGGCGATGCACAACGCAGACGTGATCCTTGCGGTAGGTGCGCGCTTCGATGACCGGGTCATCAACGGCCCGTCCAAGTTCTGCCCGAATGCCAAGATCATCCATATCGATATCGACCCGGCGTCCATCTCCAAAACCATCAAGGCGGACGTGCCGATCGTAGGCCCTGTTGAGAGCGTGCTGACCGAAATGGTCGCCATCCTCAAGGACATCGGCGACAAGCCAAACCCGGAAGCGGTTGCCAACTGGTGGAAGCAAATCGACGAGTGGCGCGGAGACGGTGACCTGTTCCCTTACAACAAGGGTGACGGCAGCCAGATCAAGCCTCAGGCTGTTATCGAGATGCTCTGCGAAGTGACCAAGGGCGATGCCTATGTAACGTCCGATGTGGGGCAGCACCAGATGTTCGCGGCCCAGTACTACCGCTTCAATAAGCCCAACCGCTGGATCAACTCCGGAGGCCTGGGCACCATGGGCTTCGGTTTCCCGGCTGCGATGGGGGTAAAACTGAGCTTCCCTGATGCTGACGTTGCCTGCGTGACAGGCGAGGGCAGTATTCAGATGAACATTCAGGAATTGTCCACCTGTCTGCAGTACGGCTTGCCCGTCAAAATCGTCAGCCTCAACAACGGAGTGCTGGGGATGGTGCGTCAGTGGCAGGACATGAACTACGGCAGTCGTCACTCCCATTCGTATATGGAATCGCTGCCTGATTTCGTCAAGCTGGCTGAAGCTTACGGGCATGTAGGTATCCGGATCACCGATCTGAAAGACCTCAAGCCGAAAATGGAAGAAGCCTTTGCCATGAAGGATCGCCTGGTGTTCCTGGATATTCAGGTTGATACCAGTGAGCACGTTTATCCGATGCAGATCAAAGATGGCTCCATGCGCGACATGTGGCTGAGCAAGACGGAGCGTACTTAATCATGCGGCACATTATTTCCTTGCTTCTTGAAAACGAACCGGGCGCATTGTCTCGCGTTGTCGGGCTTTTTTCGCAACGCAACTACAACATCGAAAGCCTGACCGTGGCACCAACAGAAGACCCGACCCTGTCGCGTCTGACCCTGACCACGGTGGGGCATGATGAAGTGATCGAGCAGATCACCAAAAACCTGAACAAGCTGATCGAAGTGGTCAAGCTGGTGGATCTGTCGGAAAGCGCTCACATCGAGCGCGAACTGATGTTGGTCAAGGTCAAGGCAACGGGTGCACAGCGTGCAGAAATCAAACGCACCACGGATATTTTCCGTGGGCAGATCGTTGATGTCAGCGCCAGTGTGTATACCGTGCAGTTGACAGGCACCAGTGAGAAGCTCGACAGTTTCATTCAGTCGATTGGAACCGCCTCGATCCTGGAAACAGTTCGCAGTGGCGTCACCGGGATTGCCCGTGGCGACAAAGTACTCAGCATCTAAAACTAACAAGTGCTAATTGGCCTGAATGGCCTGGATATAAGGGAAAATCATGAAAGTTTATTACGACAAAGACTGCGACCTTTCGATCATCCAGGGCAAAAAAGTAGCCATCATCGGTTACGGCTCCCAGGGTCACGCTCAAGCCTGCAACCTGAAAGATTCCGGCGTTGACGTTACCGTTGGCCTGCGCAAGGGTTCGGCCACTGTCGCCAAGGCTGAAGCTCATGGCCTGAAAGTAACTGACGTTGCCAGCGCTGTTGCCGCTGCGGACCTGGTCATGATTCTGACCCCGGACGAGTTCCAGTCCGCGCTGTACAAAAATGAAATCGAACCGAACATCAAGAAGGGCGCCACCCTGGCCTTCTCCCACGGTTTCGCGATTCACTACAACCAGGTTGTGCCGCGTGCCGACCTCGACGTGATCATGATCGCGCCAAAAGCGCCAGGTCACACCGTTCGTTCCGAGTTCGTACGTGGCGGTGGTATCCCTGACCTGATCGCTATCTACCAGGATGCGTCGGGCAACGCCAAGAACCTGGCCCTGTCTTATGCTTCGGGCGTAGGCGGCGGTCGTACCGGCATCATCGAAACCACGTTCAAGGACGAAACCGAAACCGACCTGTTCGGCGAGCAGGCAGTTCTGTGTGGCGGTACTGTTGAATTGGTTAAGGCTGGCTTTGAAACTCTGGTTGAAGCCGGTTACGCGCCAGAAATGGCTTACTTCGAGTGCCTGCACGAATTGAAGTTGATCGTTGACCTCATGTACGAAGGCGGTATCGCCAACATGAACTACTCGATCTCCAACAACGCCGAATACGGCGAGTACGTGACTGGCCCTGAGGTCATCAACGCTGAATCCCGTCAGGCAATGCGTAACGCTCTGAAACGCATCCAGGACGGTGAATACGCGAAAATGTTCATCAGCGAGGGTGCTACCGGCTACCCTTCGATGACTGCCAAGCGTCGCAACAACGCCGCTCACGGTATCGAAGTCATTGGCGGGCAACTGCGCTCGATGATGCCTTGGATCGGCGCCAACAAAATCGTTGACCAGGCAAAGAACTAAGTTCCCAGCCTGTAGAGAAAACGCGGCCTAGGCCGCGTTTTTTCGTTTAAGCGGCGGCTTCTGGTATAAAGCAGGATCGTTTGCGGGTGCGTGTTGGCCCCAAGCTTCTACCGAAACTTTCCATATCGTTGCAAGGTAATGTCCATGAGCGAACGTCCCGAAGAGCCAAAAGCGGCTTCAGACGCCGATAGCCTGCTGCCTATCGATGAGCATGTCGAAGAAGGGCATGACGCCGAAGGCCGAAAAGTCCGGCATCGTGGTATCTATCTGCTGCCGAACCTTTTCACCACTGCGAACCTGTTCGCCGGTTTTTACTCCATCATCAGTTCCATGAGTGCGCAAAGTGCCATGAGTGCGGGTGATACTGCTGGGGCCAGCAAATACTTTGCCTTTGCAGCCATCGCCATTTTTGTCGCCATGGTGCTCGACGGCCTTGATGGCCGTGTAGCCCGCATGACCAATACCGAAAGTGCCTTTGGTGCCGAGTACGATTCCTTGTCGGACATGGTTGCCTTTGGTGTTGCCCCTGCGTTGCTGGCTTTTGGCTGGGCACTGGGGGACATGGGCAAGGTCGGCTGGATGGTTGCCTTCATCTATGTTGCGGGCGCGGCGTTGCGTCTGGCGCGTTTCAATACCCAGGTAGGTACAGCGGACAAACGCTACTTTATCGGCCTGGCCAGCCCGGCGGCGGCTGGTGTGGTGGCGGGTATCGTATGGGCATTCAGTGATTACGGTATTCAGGGGTCGAAAATGTCGTTCCTGGTTGCCTTGCTCGTAGCGGCTGCCGGCATGCTGATGGTCAGCAATATCAAGTACAACAGCTTCAAGGAACTGGACTTGAAAGGGCGTGTTCCTTTTGTGGCGATTCTGGCTGTGGTGCTGGTCTTCGCGGTTGTGTTCAGCGATCCGCCGCGCATTCTGTTGCTGGCCTTCCTGGCATATGCGGCATCGGGGCCGATCCAGTACTTGCTGCGTTTGCGTCGTAACAAAAACGCCGAGTGATGTAATTTCTCCCATACTCCGTAGTCTATTGGTGCATCAGCCCTCCAATACTGCGGAGTTGTCATGCTCATCAAGCTGCCTAAAGCGTCCGACTGCAAAGAGTCGGACGTTACGCCTGAATCCTTCTATTTATCCCGTCGTGCATTGTTGGGCAGTTCGCTTGCCGGATTGGCTGTGGGCGCGCTTCCACGCTTGGCCAGTGCCGAAGATGCGGTGCGCTATGCAGATGTTGAACCGGGCAAGGCTCCAGCCTGGTTTGCCGACAAGCTAGCGCAGACCAAATGGCAGGCCGTCACGGTGAAGGGGGAGGCGATCACGCCTTTCAAGGATGCGACCCACTACAACAACTTCTATGAATTCGGCACTGACAAGGGGGATCCGGCGCAAAATGCTGGTGCCTTGAAAACCGAGCCCTGGACTGTGGTAGTCGACGGGGAGGTGGGCAAACCGGGTCGTTACGCGCTGGAAGACTTCATGAAGCCTTATCAGTTGGAGGAGCGGATTTATCGTCTGCGTTGTGTAGAGGCCTGGTCGATGGTGATCCCGTGGATGGGATTTCCCATTTCGGCATTGCTCAAGCAGGTGGAGCCAACCTCCAAAGCCAGGTACATCCGTTTTGAAACATTGCAGGATCCCAAGGTCATGCCGGGGCAGCGTTCGGGTTTTGCATTGATTGACTGGCCGTATGTAGAAGGGTTACGGCTGGATGAGGCGATGAATCCGTTGGCGATTTTGGCGGTGGGCATGTATGGCCGCGAATTGCCCAATCAAAATGGCGCGCCGCTACGGTTGGTGGTGCCCTGGAAGTATGGTTTCAAAAGCGTGAAATCCATCGTGCGTATCAGTCTGGTCGAGGATCAGCCAAAAACCACCTGGCAAAGCATTGCTGCGGATGAGTACGGCTTCTATGCCAACGTGAATCCGCAAGTTGATCATCCGCGTTGGACACAGGCGCGTGAGCGACGCTTGCCGAGCGGTCTGTTCAGTCCCAATGTGCGCGATACGCAGATGTTCAACGGTTACGCCGATGAGGTTGCTTCTTTATATACAGGCCTGGATCTGCGGAAGAACTACTGATGAAGCATCTACCTTGGCGCCTTGGCGTCTTTATCGTGGTGGCCATCTGGCCTTTGTATTGGTTGTACGAGGCCTGGATCTTTGCCTTGGGGCCAGACCCGGGAAAGGTGTTGGTCGATCGTCTGGGGCTGGGAACGTTGATACTGCTGTTGGTGACGTTGAGCATGACGCCGATGCATAGACTGACGGGCTGGTCGGGCTGGGTCACGGTGCGTCGACAGCTCGGCTTGTGGTGTTTTGCCTATGTGGTGCTGCATCTGTGTGCCTACCTGACTTTCGTGCTGGGGTTTGACTGGTCGCAGTTGGGTGTTGAGCTAAGCAAGCGTCCCTACATTATTGTCGGCAGCCTGGGGTTCTTGTGTTTACTGGCGTTGGCGGTGACGTCGAATCGCTACAGTCAGCGACGCTTGGGCACGCGCTGGAAGAAGCTCCATCGTCTGGTGTATGTGGTAGTGGGCTTGGGGTTGCTGCATATGCTCTGGATAGTGCGGGCGGACCTCAAGGAATGGTCGATTTATGCCTGTATAGGTGTAGGTCTGCTGGCACTGCGCATACCGATGGTGAAGAGCCGGATTCCGCGTCTATATAAGAAGAAATCAGCTTCTGCGATTTAAGTTCAAATTAGTGCTTGACCCTAGATTCAAACGGCCTATAATTCGCCCCACTTCCGGCGCAGTCGAAACGGAAAACTCCTTGAGTTTCAATGAGTTGGACGGTTTTCCGCGGTGTCAGCTTCAAGTCATCGAAGCAGGAAATGAGGTGTTGACAGCAGCGTGTAACGCTGTAGAATTCGACTCCCGCTAACGAGAGATCGAAAGCGCAAGTGGTTGATGTTACAGAGGAAACTTTGAAAACATCTTAAAATAACCGC
>NZ_WIWL01000077.1:0-699 GCF_009600105.1 Pseudomonas sp. FSL R10-0056 | reverse complement strand
GCTTTGAGCAGGAAGCCAAGGTGTTGCGCCAACTGCTGGCCTCGGACGCCGGGCTGTATGTGATCGACGCCCGCGAGCCGGTGCTGGCCAAGTACCGCGACGAACTCAGCGTACTGGCCAGTTGTGGCAAACCGCTGCTGCCGGTGCTCAACTTTGTCAGCAGCCCGCAGCACCGCGAGCCCGAGTGGCGCGAAGCCCTGGCCCGTCTAGGCCTGCATGCACTGGTACGCTTCGACAGCGTGGCCCCGCCCGAAGATGGCGAACGCCGTTTATATGAAAGCCTGGCGCTGCTGCTGGAGCATTCGCGGGGCGCGCTGCAACGACTGATTACCGACCAGGAGGCCCAGCGTGAAGCCCGCAAGCACAGCGCCCTGCGCCTGATTGCCGAACTGCTGATCGACTGCGCCGCTTGCCGACGCAGCGTGGCCAGCGAAAAAACCGCCGAACAACAAGCTACCCAGCAGTTGCGCGAAACGATTCGCCAACGCGAGCAACGCTGCGTAGAAGCCCTGCTCAAGCTGTACGGCTTTCGCATCAGCGATGCGGCGGCCAGCGACTTGCCGCTGCTCGACGGGCGCTGGGGCGATGACTTGTTCAACCCCGAGACGCTCAAGCATCTGGGCGTGCGGGTCGGTAGCGGGATTGCCGCAGGGGCTGCGGCCGGGGCTGGCGTGGACTTGATGGTGGGCGGCCTGACGC
>NZ_WIWL01000076.1:0-705 GCF_009600105.1 Pseudomonas sp. FSL R10-0056 | reverse complement strand
CATGTATTGGCTCGGGTAAGCCCGCACGTACTTCTCCACCACTTGGCTCATGGCCGCGCAGGCGGTTTCGGTGTCGGTGCTATACATGGCTTCGGGCGCCGCTTCCAATATCACTTTGAACCCCGAACCGTCCGGCAAACGCACCGCGTGCAGGAATACACCCACCGCTTTGCCACCCGCCAGCATGTTGGGCACAAATTTGCTGGTCAGGGCCGTGGTGCCCAGGAACGGTACAAAAATACCCGCTGATTCTGCCGGCTCCGGGTCTGCCGGGATGCCGACCTGGCCGCCTTTGCGCACCTCTTTGATGACACTCAAGATGCCTTCTTTGGTCGACGCGGCCACGCGGTTGCCCAGCTGTACGCGTTGTTTGCGCAGCAGTTCGTCTACGGCCTTGAGCTTGGGCGGGCGATAAAAAATGATCGGTTTGCACTGGCTGCAATAGAAGTGGTTAAGCACTTCCCAGTTACCCAGGTGGCTGGTGATGCCGACCACGCCTTTGCCGGAAGCGAGGGCGTCTTTGAGCACGTCCAGGCCTTCGACTTCGCGCACCAGGTCAATGGAGCGCTGGGCGGGCCAGATCCACGCGCAGGCGCTCTCGGTCAGGCTTTTGCCGATGTCTTTGAGGCTTTGGCCGACCAATTGTTCACGGGCAACCGGGTCCATTTGGGGGAAGCACTTGGCCAGGTTGATCCGCACCACGTC
>NZ_WIWL01000075.1:0-708 GCF_009600105.1 Pseudomonas sp. FSL R10-0056 | reverse complement strand
AGGGGAGTGCTTACAAAGAGTTAAAAGACGCCGCTCTGCGCCTCAAACGCCGTGAGGTAAGGCTTACGCAGGAACCCAATGGGAAAGGGAAAAAGCGCAAAACGATGGTGACTGGATGGGTCCAAACAATTTTCTATATCGACGGTGAAGGTCGAATAGAACTGCGCTTCACAAAGGACATGCTGCCCTACCTAACAGGCTTACAGCGCGAGTTCACGCGCTATGCACTTTCAGACGTGGCAAAGATGACCAGTGCCTATGGCATACGTCTATATGAGCTACTAGCACAGTGGCCAGATGGGCACCGCGTAATTGAAGTAAGTGAGTTGCGCCGCTGGCTTCAGTTAGAAGATCGTTATCCTTTGATGGCTGAGTTTCGGCGCTGTGTAATAGAACCAGCTGTTGAGCAAATTAACGAACACAGCCCGTTAATTTTGAATTGGAGCGCTAAGAAGACAGGACGAAAAGTAACTCACTTAGTGTTTGATTACTGCTCCAAAAAGCAGCCTGATCAAATTGCTAAGCCGAGACGAAAGACAAAATTAACGGACGCACAGATCAAAGATCTAGCTCGTCCTGGGGAGTCTTGGGATGAAGCCCGCAAGCGGCTTGAACACCATCCATAAGAAGCTCGCAATGCTCCTTTGACCCAAGCCCAGCGGACCAAAGCGGCAAAGCAGGCACTCCTATGAGACGGCGCTTGATACC
>NZ_WIWL01000074.1:0-725 GCF_009600105.1 Pseudomonas sp. FSL R10-0056 | reverse complement strand
ACTCCTGGTTGGAAAGCGGTGGTGTTTATGGCTATCGCAAGATCCATGATGACCTGCGAGAGGTTGGTGAGAGCTGTGGCCGTCACCGGGTAGCTAGGTTGATGCGCCTTGAAGGTTTACGTTCTCAGACTGGGTATCGACGGAGGCCGGGAAAATATGGCGGTAAACCAGCCGTTGCCTCACCGAACTTACTGAAGCGCCAATTCGATGTCAGAGAACCCAACAAAGTCTGGGTCACAGACATTACCTACATCCGAACATATGAAGGCTGGCTGTATTTGGCCGTGGTGCTCGATCTGTTTTCACGCCAGATCATTGGTTGGTCAATGAAGTCGCAGATGACCAGCGACGTAGCCATTGATGCACTGCTGATGGCGGTTTGGAGACGTAAGCCGAAGCAAGAGGTGATGATCCACTCGGATCAAGGCAGTCAGTACAGCAGCTCAGACTGGCGAAGCTTCTTGAAAGCTAACAACCTGGTAGCCAGCATGAGTCGTCGAGGTAACTGCCACGACAACGCTGTAGCGGAGAGCTTTTTCCAGCTGCTAAAGCGGGAGCGGATCAAGCGTAAAATCTACACTACACGCCAGGATGCTCGGGATGATGTGTTCGATTACATCGAGATGTTTTACAACCCAAAACGACGCCACAGTTTCAACAATCAGCTGTCACCGGTAGAGTTTGAAAAGCGTTACGCAGCGAGCCTGGAGAGTGTCTAGGAAACC
>NZ_WIWL01000073.1:0-732 GCF_009600105.1 Pseudomonas sp. FSL R10-0056 | reverse complement strand
TTCCTGGCCTTAGGCTTATCTATGCAACAAGAACAGGCTATCAAATAGGTGCGCAGACAAAGGCAAATAAACACAAAATAGATCTTCTTATTGTAAGGGAAGGGTCAGATGAAGATTGGACTGCGCCAGATGGAACGCCATTAATAAAAACTATAAGCCTTAATATTAGTAGTATATCACCCCCTAGAATAACTTCATTTTCTCCAGGTGTTGATAAATCTTGGCTAGAATCCCAGCCTGGGCTGGATTTGGAGGGGATAGACCAAAAATTGGGTATGGCACTTAACGATGAAGTATTTATAGCTAATGAGGCAACAGGTAGTACAATTTCACTTCATACACTAGCTGGCTTACTACCTGTTAAATTTCCAGGTATCACATATGGGAAAGGGGTGTACAGCGAGGATCTAAATGACTCATATTTAGAATATGAAGGTGGTGGTATAAGGTTAAAAATCAAAGGATACAAGCTTGCGTATGAGTACCACGAACCCGTAAATGTCATGTCAGTTATTGATTATTCTAAAGAGCTGCTTGGTATCGTTCAGAACTATTCGTCAGGAGATAAGAAAATGGTGTTTAGGGAAGGCATGGTAAAATAAGAATATACTGAAAAAACCCCTCTATTCTAGGGGTTTTATCGCCACTATTCTTGTCTGTGCATCTAATGATTTACTTTAATAACTGAATTTAGTTCTATATATTTTTCTATCTGACACGGTAACTAGTAGC
>NZ_WIWL01000072.1:0-765 GCF_009600105.1 Pseudomonas sp. FSL R10-0056 | reverse complement strand
CTCCCGCTAACGAGAGATCGAAAGCGCAAGTGGTTGATGTTACAGAGGAAACTTTGAAAACATCTTAAAATAACCGCTTGACAGATACAGAGGCTGCTGTAGAATGCGCGCCTCGGTACAGCGAAAGCTGACCAACCGCTCTTTAACAATTGAATCAAGCAATTCGTGTGGGTGCTTGTGGAGTCAGACTGATAGTCAACAAGATTATCAGCATCACAAGTTACTCCGCGAGAAATCAAAGATGTAACCAACGATTGCTGAGCCAAGTTTAGGGTTTCTTAAAAACCCAAAGATGTTTGAACTGAAGAGTTTGATCATGGCTCAGATTGAACGCTGGCGGCAGGCCTAACACATGCAAGTCGAGCGGTAGAGAGAAGCTTGCTTCTCTTGAGAGCGGCGGACGGGTGAGTAATACCTAGGAATCTGCCTGATAGTGGGGGATAACGTTCGGAAACGGACGCTAATACCGCATACGTCCTACGGGAGAAAGCAGGGGACCTTCGGGCCTTGCGCTATCAGATGAGCCTAGGTCGGATTAGCTAGTTGGTGAGGTAATGGCTCACCAAGGCTACGATCCGTAACTGGTCTGAGAGGATGATCAGTCACACTGGAACTGAGACACGGTCCAGACTCCTACGGGAGGCAGCAGTGGGGAATATTGGACAATGGGCGAAAGCCTGATCCAGCCATGCCGCGTGTGTGAAGAAGGTCTTCGGATTGTAAAGCACTTTAAGTTGGGAGGAAGGGCAGTTACCTAATACGTGA
>NZ_WIWL01000071.1:0-839 GCF_009600105.1 Pseudomonas sp. FSL R10-0056 | reverse complement strand
CTAGGGGGCGTTCTCATTTGAATCGAGCAGGTTAAATCCGTAACCTTCAGTGGATTTGGAGCAGCGGATGAGTCGCCATAGGCTTCTTCATGATGATCAATGGGAACGGATCAAAAATCTGTTGCCAGGCAAGGCCCATGATCGAGGCGTCACCGCACGCGATAACCGTCAGTTTGTCGAAGCGGTACTCTGGATTGCTCGTACGGGTTCGCCGTGGCGTGACCTCCCGGAAACCTACGGTCATTGGCATAGAGTCTATGTGCGCTACAGTCGCTGGTCACGCAAAGGCGTTTGGGTGCAGATGATGGAGGCACTCGCTGCTGACGCTGACTTGGAGCATTTGATGGTGGATGGCAGCATCGTGCGGGTTCACCAGCACGGTGCGGCAAAAAAACAGATCAGGACATCGAGGCCATGGGTAAGTCCCGAGGGGGACTGAGTACCAAGATTCATGCGGCGGTCGATGCTTTGGGCAATCCGATACGCTTGCTGTTAACGCCTGGGCAAGCCTCGGAGTATGGTCAGGCTGAAGCGTTGATCGAGGGTTTCGCCTTCGAGGCCGTCTTGGCCGACAAGGGGTATGACTCAGACGCTTTTGTTGAGGTCATCCAGCGTCGTGGCGCTGAGGCGATCATCCCCTCGAAAAAGAATCGCCTGAACCCTCGCAGCCTTGATCGACATCTGTACAAGGCTCGCAACCTGGTAGAGCGCTTTTTCCAGAAGCTGAAGCAGTTCCGCCGGATAGCGACACGATATGAGCGACTGGCCAGGAATTACCAGTCGATGTTATCCCTTGTGTCTGCTGTCATATGGCTCGCCTGAATGAGAACACCCCCTAG
>NZ_WIWL01000070.1:0-764 GCF_009600105.1 Pseudomonas sp. FSL R10-0056 | reverse complement strand
TGAGCGTCTCGTGGGCTCGGGAGGCGTCTGTCAGGCTGTTCACGCCACCAGAGGTGGCGGTTTATCCGAGCAGCTTTTGGCTGCTCGGGATGCGCTACCATGCGATTTTTTAAGGAGCCATCTCATGCAACGTTTGGTAAAGCCGTCGGATTACGTCCTGCAGGACGTTCTCGGCCAATCGATGTATCTGATTCCCTGGGAGCCCAGGCTCTGCCCGGGCAACCCGGCAGAAGATCCCGAGGTTGGCGCACAGCTTTACAACACATTCGTCCAGGATCAGGCCAAGGGTGTTGTACCCCGGGCCCCCGCCCAGCAGATGAGTGACATTCTGGATTGGGTTTTCGAAACGGCAGGCGAACCCGCCCGCAGCCTGGCCGCTGACTTGGCGGCAGCGTACCTAGGCAATCACGCCTTCCTGATCGATGATCTGGATGATTGGGACGCGGAAACCAAGTCGCATCGGGCGCACATGGTTTTTCATGGCGAGGACATTAGGGGACTTTCAGCGCGAACCGTCATGAAATTGCGGGCTCGAGCTGCCGCCGGATTTTAGCCGCGAAAATATCGTTAGACCGGTTGTTGCTACTAGTAACACGGGAGCGCATAACGAATAGAAAGGAACCCGCCCGGACGGGCCAAGAAGGTGTCGCAATGCGTATGACGTTTGGCAGTGCCTGCCGTAACGCGGGCCTTATGGCGGTGGTGTATTTCCTGTACGTGGGCTTCCAGAAGGGACACTTTGATGTCTTCGGCTGGTACGGGGT
>NZ_WIWL01000069.1:0-919 GCF_009600105.1 Pseudomonas sp. FSL R10-0056 | reverse complement strand
ATTGACGACAGCTTGCAGCACCGGCATTTGTCCGACGAGTTGGTTTCGATGGACGAGAAAGCCGCCGTGCTCGCGCAGATGGACATCCCCTTCCTGCGGCAGCCGGTCAGTGCCCAGCTCGATGCACTGGCGGCCGAGTTGCGTGCGCAATGGGTGGCGTTCAATCGCGAGCTGAAACAGGGCAAGCTGACGCACCTGGAATACGACAAGGACACGCAGAGACTGACCTGGCGCAAGCCCAAGGGGGAGAACCAGAAGGCGCGCGAGCAAGCTCTCTACGAGCAACTGCCATACTGCGATGTCGCCGACGTGTTTCGCTTCGTCAACGGCCAGTGCCAGTTCCTGTCGGCGCTGACACCATTGCAGCCACGCTATGCGAAGAAGGTAGCCGACGCCGACAGTCTGATGGCGGTGATCATTGCCCAAGCCATGAACCACGGCAACCAGGTTATGGCACGTACCAGCGACATCCCGTACCACGTCCTGGAGAGTACCTACCAGCAGTACCTGCGCCAGGCGACGCTACATGTGGCCAACGATTGCATCAGCAACGCCATCGCCGCACTGCCGATCTTCCCGCATTACTCGTTCGACCTCGATTCGTTGTACGGTGCCGTTGATGGGCAGAAATTCGGCGTCGAGCGACCAACTGTGAAGGCGCGCTACTCGCGCAAATATTTCGGCCGCGGCAAGGGCGTCGTCGCCTACACGCTGCTGTGCAATCACGTGCCGTTGAACGGCTACCTGATAGGCGCACACGAGTACGAGGCTCACCACGTGTTCGACATCTGGTACCGCAACACGTCGGACATCGTGCCGAGCGCGATCACCGGCGACATGCACAGCATCAACAAGGCCAACTTCGCCATCCTGCACTGGTTCGGACTTCGTTTCGAGCCGCGCTTCACCGACCTCGACG
>NZ_WIWL01000068.1:0-926 GCF_009600105.1 Pseudomonas sp. FSL R10-0056 | reverse complement strand
TAGGCTCTGTACGTAAACCCAAGAAATACGATTTTCTGTAAAATACACCGCCATTAAAGCCAGGAGGCCAAGATGGCAAAGCGGTATGAACTCCCCGACGCAGCCTGGGATCTGGTTGCAGATATCTTCACCAAAAATCAGCGCACCGGGCGCCCTCGGGCCGATGATCGCCTGATGCTAAACGGTATTCTCTGGGTGCTTTGCTCTGGCGCAGCCTGGCGAGACATGCCCGAACGATTCGGCCCTTGGTCAACGATCTATCAACGGTTCCGGGGATGGCGTGATTGCGGAGCTTTTGATCAGATGCTCAAGCGTCTTCATATCCGATTGAATGAGCAGGGTTTGATTGACTTGGAAACATGGATGATCGACTCCACTGCCGTACGAGCAACCCGGGCCTCATCAGGTGCCGGGAAAAAAGGGGATTTGAAGAACCGCAAGACCACGCGCTCGGGCGCAGCCGGGGTGGCCTGACGACCAAGATTCACATGCTGTGCGACGCCAATGGTGTGCCTCTGCGTTTCCTGTTGTCAGGCGGACAAGCCAGCGATATAGCCTATGCCCAACCGCTACTCGATCAGGCTTGCATACCCAGCCTGCGCGGTCGCCCACGCAAGCGTTGCCGCTGGTTGCTGGCTGACAAGGGTTACGACGCTGAAGCGCTGCGCCAGTATTGTGATCGTTATCGCATGCAGCCAGTCATTCCGTTGCGAAGCATGAAGCGCAAAACCAAGCCAGGATTGCCTCGACTTTTTGATCGCCCCAAATATCGGCAGCGCAACATCATCGAACGCATGTTTGGCTGGCTGAAGGAGAACCGTCGCATCGTGACGCGCTTCGACAAGCTCGCAACAAGTTTTGCGGCGATGGTCTCATTGGCCTGCGCTATGCGGTGCTTGCGACAATACTTTACGTACAGAGCCTAG
>NZ_WIWL01000067.1:0-88822 GCF_009600105.1 Pseudomonas sp. FSL R10-0056 | reverse complement strand
CGTCCGCGCCGAACTCGCCCGGCGGGGTCAGCAGGGTCAGCGCCAGCAGGTCGGCGGCAACAGCCACCAGGGCGTTGGCGGCGTGGAAACGCTCGACCAGTTCGCGATAGTCGAATACATCGCCGTTGCTGGCCGGGTATTGCAGCAACGCGCCGAAGAAGGCTGTCACGTCAGTCAGTTCGCGCTCGTCGGCCACAAACACTTCAATGCCCAGCGGCTCGGCACGGGTGCGCAGCACGTCGAGGGTTTGCGGGTGGCAGTGGCTGGAGGCGAAAAAGCGGTGGCTGGTTTTGTTCTTGCTCAGGCGTTTGCAGAAGGTCATGGCTTCTGCAGCAGCGGTGGCTTCGTCGAGCAGCGAAGCGTTGGCAATCGGCAGGCCGCTAAGGTCGCTGATCAGGGTCTGGAAGTTGAGCAGCGCTTCGAGACGGCCCTGGGAAATTTCTGGCTGGTACGGTGTGTAGGCGGTGTACCAGGCCGGGTTTTCCAGCAGATTGCGCAGGATCGGCGAAGGCGTGTGGCAGTTGTAATAGCCTTGGCCGATATAGGTTTTGCATAGTTGGTTTTTGGTCGCAATGGCCTTGATCGAGGCCAGGGCGTCGGCTTCACTTTGCCCGGCCGGCAAGTTGAGCACGCTGGTGCCCTTGATGCTTTCCGGGATCACGCTGGCGCTGAGACCTTCAAGGGAATCAAAGCCCAGGGTGGCGAGCATGGCCTGTTCATCGGCCTGACGCGGGCCGATATGGCGCGCGATAAATTCATTGGCGGTGCTGAGATTGATGGTCATGGCTGGGCTCTCAGTTGTCGTCTTGGGCTTTGAGCAGGCGGTCATAGGCGTCCTGATCGAGCAGTTGGCCAACAGCGTTGGCGTCGGCGGGCTTGAAGCGGAAGAACCAGCCTTCGCCCAGCGGGTCTTCGTTGACCAGTTCCGGGCTGCTGTCGAGCGCCGGGTTGACTGCGATCACTTCGCCGTCCAGGGGCATATACACGCCGCTGGCCGCCTTGACCGACTCGACAGTCGCGGCTTCGGCGCCCTTGTCGTAGGCCTGCAGCTCGGGCAATTGCACAAACACCACGTCACCCAGAGCGTTTTGCGCAAACGCGGTAATCCCCACGGTTACGCTGCCGTCAGCTTCGGCGCGCAGCCATTCGTGGTCTTCAGTAAAACGCAATTCGCTCATGGAAACTCCTCAAGGCCAGACAGGTCTGGTGGTCACAGGTAAATGCTCGTGCAGGTCGAGCTTATGAGGAGTTCTCTGCAAGATGGTTGCCAGTTTAAAAATATCCTTATTTATCAATGAGTTAAGATTTTAAAAGAGGTATTCGAAGAGCAAGACTGTAGCGAATTCGATACAGCCTGAAGGCCATAAAAAAATCCAAGGGGATCAAAGCCTTGCGTGGCATGGGTAGAGAGGGTGTGTATCGAATTCGTTCCGGTGGATTGAATTCGATACAAGGCTTGGGTTGCCAATGAGCGGGAGCACAAACTCTGTGGCGGCTGCCGAACTCAGCCTTCGGCAGCTGCAAGGTCTGAAGGGAATTTTAACTGTGGGAGCGAGCCTGCTCGCGAACGACTTTCGCGAGCAGGCTCGCTCCCACAGGGAGGGTTGACAGGCAACAGAGTATCTACAGGGCTCTGTGTCCGTCAGGCCTTGCCCGGGATGCCGTATTTGCGCAGTCGATGGGCGATGGCGGTGTGACTGGTTTGCAGGCGGCTGGCCAGTTGGCGGGTGGAGGGGTAACTGACGTAGAGCTTCTCCAGCAGCGCCTTCTCGAATGTTTCGACAGCGTGCTCGAGGGTCTCGATCTCGCTGTCGTTTTGGCGTGCCACCGAGGTGCCGGCGATATCCAGGTCGCCAATGTCCACCAGCGAACCCTCGCAGATGGCCGCTGCGCGAAAAATCACGTTCTGCAACTGGCGTACGTTGCCGGGCCAGCGGTTGCCCAGCAGGGCCGGGTAGGTACCGGGTGCCAGGCGACACGCCGGACGCTGGATCTGGGTACAGGCCTGCTGCATGAACGCGCGTGCCAGCAACAAAATATCCTGGCCACGCTCACGCAGGGGGGGCACTTCGATATTGAGCACGTTCAGACGGTAGAACAGGTCTTCGCGAAAGCTGCCTTCGTTGACCATTTTTTCGAGGTTGCGGTGCGTGGCGCTGAGGATGCGCACATTGACCTTGACCTCGCGTTCGCCGCCCACCCGGCGAAAGCTGCCGTCGTTGAGAAAGCGCAGCAGCTTGGCTTGCAGGTAGGGTGACATTTCGGCGATTTCGTCGAGAAATACCGTGCCGTTGTTGGCCAGTTCCATCAGCCCCGGCTTGCCGCCACGCTGGGCGCCGGTAAAAGCGCCGGGGGCATAGCCGAACAGTTCGCTTTCAGCCAGGTTCTCCGGGAGCGCAGCGCAGTTCAGGGCCAGGAACGGTGCGCCAAACCGATCGCTGATGGCATGGCAGGCGCGGGCCACCAGTTCTTTGCCGGTGCCGGTCTCCCCCTGGATCAGCAAGGGCGCGTCCAGGGCCGCTACGCGCTGCGCCCGGGCTTTCAGCGTGCGGATGGCAGGTGAGTCGCCGAGCAGGGCGTCAAAGCCTTCTGCGTGATCGTGATGCAGGGCTGCCAGGCGCTCGCCGATGCGGCTTGGCTGGTACAGGGTGAGCAGGGCGCCGGCATCGGTGATCGGCGTAGCGTCGAGCATCAGCGGATGGCCGTTAAGCGTGACTTCGCGCAGTGGCAGGCGAAAGCCGTTTTCCAGCAGCACGTCGAGCAGCCCGGGGTCGCTGAACAGTTGGCCGATACTTTCGCCGGTCGGCTCGTGGCCGTACAGTGCAACCAGCGCCGGGTTGGCCAGCAGCACATGGCCTTCGCTGTCGAGCGCCAGTACCGGGTCGGTCATGGCGGCGAGCAAGGCGTCCAGTTGCAGGTGACGGCGCTGGCCGGGAAGGATATCGACCACCGTTACCGTTTGCACACCGCGGACACCAAACAGGGCCTCGCGCAGCTCGTCGAGCACTTGCGGGCTGAGGGTCGGGGCGTCGATGTAAACGTTGGGCGGAACCATTTCCACCGCATCCAGATTGAGGTTGCGCCCGCCCAGCAATGCCAGGACTTCCTGGGTGATGCCAACTCGGTCGATAAAACTGACATGGATACGCATGGGAACGGCAAACACTTCTGGCCAGCAGGGACGGCCAGTATGCCTTGGCGGGGGGGATAGGTGAAATTCCGTGGGAGCGGGCTTGCTCGCGATGGCATCAGCGCGGTCTAGTCGTTAAACCGTGTTGCCTGCATCGCGAGCAAGCCCGCTCCCACAAAAATGCAGCCCTCAGCCAGTGGCTGAATCAGTCCAGATGGTCGAGCTTGATCGGGTCGCCCGGCTTGTGGTTGAGCTGGGCCATCACGTCGGCGAACATCTTGTCGTAGTAACCGTGCATCGAGCGGATGTCGGCGGTTTTGGGAATGCCGTGCTTCACGGCAATCTGGAAAGCGTCATGGGCAAAGTTGTAGGCCATGTCCTTGGGCAGTGTGAAGGACTCCTTGAACTCCTTCTGGTTGATCTGGCCGTGCATGTCGAACTGCATCGACTTGCCTTCCTTGGGATCCTGAACGACCTGGTAATCGATCTTGATGTCATACCCAAAGTCGCTCGGTTGCAGCGGTTCGCGGTGGATATGCAGGTGACCGGGTTCGAACGAGGCCATAGGGTACTCCTTGAGGCTATGGGAAAGGGCAGGCCCCGGGGCCTGCCCCGAGGTTCAGAAGTAGGTGATACCCGGTTTTTCGGTGCTGACCCGAGTACCGGCCTTACCTTGAACGATTGCTTCGATATCCGCCAGTGCGCCGATCACGGCAGTCTTGCCGGTTTTGCGGGCAAACTCGCAGGCCGCTTCCACTTTAGGGCCCATGGAGCCCGAGGCAAAGCCGAGTTTTTCCAGCTCGTCCGGGTGGGCCTGAGCAATGCCCTTCTGGGTTGGCTTGCCCCAGTCGATAAAGGCCGCATTCACGTCAGTGGCGATCACCAGCAGGTCGCTGTCCAGTTGCTGGGCCAGCAGCGAGGACGCCAGGTCCTTGTCGATCACCGCTTCGATGCCGCGCAGCTTGCCGTCTTCGCCGTACATGGTGGGAATGCCGCCGCCGCCCGCACAGATCACGATGGTGCCTTTTTCCAGCAGCCACTTGATCGGGCGAATTTCGAAGATGCGTTTGGGTTTCGGGCTAGGCACTACGCGACGGAACTTGTCGCCGTCCGGAGCAATGCTCCAGCCTTTTTCGGCGGCCAGGCTCTTGGCTTCGCTTTCGGTGTAGACCGGGCCGATCGGCTTGGTCGGCTTCTGGAACGCGGGGTCCTTGGGGTCGACTTCAACCTGAGTCAGCAGGGTGGCAAACGCGGCCTCCTGTGGCAGCAGGTTGCCCAGTTCCTGCTCGATCATGTAGCCGATCATGCCTTCGGTTTCAGCACCGAGCACGTCCAGCGGGTAAGGGGCGACTGCAGTGTAGGCGGCGGCTTGCAGGGACAGCAGGCCGACTTGCGGACCGTTACCGTGGGCCACTACCAGCTCGTTGCCATGGGCAATGCGGGCAATCTGGGCGGTAGCGGTCTGGATGTTTTCGCGCTGGTTCTCGGCGGTCATGGGCTGGCCGCGACGCAAGAGGGCGTTACCGCCCAGTGCAACGACGATACGCATAGAAGATGTCCTTTTAGAAATATGAGAGCGCCTTGTGTGGGAGCGAGCCTGCTCGCGAAGCTCGTTCGCGAGCAGGCTCGCTCCCACAGTCGTTATGCATTCACATAACGACTGTGAGCCAGGCTTAGATATCAGCCAATGCCGCGACCAAAATCGCCTTGATGGTGTGCATGCGGTTTTCAGCTTGCTCAAAGGCGATGTTGACAGGGGACTCGAACACTTCCTCGGTCACTTCAATGCCGTTTTTCAGGTTTGGATGGTGCTCGGCCACGTCTTTGCCGACCTTGGTTTCACAGTTGTGGAACGCAGGCAGACAGTGCATGAACTTCACGCGTGGGTTTTCTGCCGCCTTGATCATGTCGCTGTTGACCTGGTAAGGCAGCAGCAGCTTGATACGGTCGTTCCAGGCTTCAACCGGCTCGCCCATCGATACCCAGACGTCGGTGTGGATAAAGTCCACGCCTTTGACGGCAGCTTTAGGGTCTTCGGTCAGGGTGATTTTGGCACCGCTTTCCTTGGCGAATTCCTGGCACTGTTTAACGAACGACTCTTCCGGCCACAGGCTTTTTGGTGCGGCAATACGCACGTCCATGCCCAGTTTGGCACCGATCAGCAGCAGCGAGTTACCCATGTTGTTGCGGGCGTCGCCCAGGTACGCGTAGCTGATGTTGTGCAGCGGCTTGTCGCTGTGTTCGCGCATGGTCAGCACGTCGGCGATCATTTGCGTCGGGTGGAACTCAGCGGTCAGGCCGTTGAACACCGGCACGCCTGCGTACTTGGCCAGCTCTTCGACAACAGCCTGTTCAAAGCCACGGTATTCGATGGCGTCAAACATGCGGCCCAGAACGCGGGCGGTGTCTTTCATGCTTTCTTTGTGACCGATCTGCGAAGAAACCGGGTCGATGTAGGTAACGTGCGCGCCCTGGTCGTGGGCTGCCACTTCAAATGCGCAACGGGTGCGGGTCGACGTTTTTTCGAAGATCAGGGCGATGTTTTTGCCTTTCAAGTGCGGCTCTTCAGTACCGGTGTACTTGGCGCGCTTGAGATCGCGGGACAGATCGAGCAGGAAATGCAACTCACGTGGAGTGTGGTGCATCAGGCTCAGAAGGCTGCGGTTTTTCATGTTAAAAGCCATGGTGATCTCCTTGGTTTCGGGTTAACCGGCTTGCACCGGCCCCGTGTTGGGGCCGGGGCAAGCAATCAAATGGGTAGATTAATAGTCGACAGGGTCACGCACGATCGGGCAGGTCATGCAGTGACCGCCGCCACGGCCGCGGCCCAGTTCGGAGGCGCTGATGGTGATGACTTCAACGCCAGCCTTGCGCAGCAGGGTGTTGGTGTAGGTGTTGCGGTCGTAACCGATCACCACGCCAGGCTCCAGGGCCACCACGTTGTTACCGTCATCCCACTGCTCGCGTTCTGCTGCGAACGAGTTGCCGCCGGTTTCGACCACACGCAGTTTTTTCACGCCCAGGGCCTTGGCCACTACGTCGAGGAAGTGGCCTTCTTCGCGTCGTACGTCCACGCCGCCTTGTTTCTTGTCGTCCGGGTACACCGAGAACGCAACGATCTGGTTCACGACTTCAGGGAAGATGGTTACCAGGTCGCGGTCGCAGAAGCTGAACACGGTGTCCAGGTGCATTGCCGCGCGGGACTTGGGCATACCGGCAACGATCACTCGTTCTACAGCGCCGTTCTTGAACAGGTTTTGTGCCAGTTGGCCAATGGCCTGACGTGACGTGCGCTCGCCCATACCGATCAGGACTACGCCGTTGCCGATTGGCATCACGTCGCCGCCTTCAAGGCTGGCGTTGCCATGGTCGACTGTCGGGTCGCCGTACCAGATCTGGAAATCGGCGTTGGTGAACTCAGGGTGGAACTTGTAGATCGCGGTGGTCAGCAGGGTTTCCTGACGACGCGCCGGCCAGTACATAGGGTTCAGCGTCACGCCACCGTAGATCCAGCAAGTGGTGTCACGGGTGAACTGGGTGTTGGGCAGCGGTGGCAGGATAAAGCTGGTGTGACCGAGGAAGTCACGGAACATCTGGATGGTCTTGCCACCAAAGCTGTCTGGCAGATCGTCTGCCGACACGCCGCCGATCAGGTACTCGGCAATTTGGCGTGGCTCAAGGCTTTTAAGCCAGGATTTGACTTCGTTGACCAGGCCCACACCCACCTGATTGGGGGTCACTTTGTGGTCCAGAATCCAGTCCAGGGCTTCCGGGATGGCAACGATATCGGTCAGCAGGTTGTGCATTTCCAGCACATCAATGCCGCGGTCGCGCATTTTGGTGACGAAGTCGAAGTGGTCACGCTTGGCCTGGTTGACCCACAGTACGTCATCGAACAGCAATTCATCGCAGTTGCTTGGGGTCAGGCGCTGGTGAGCCAGGCCTGGGGAACACACCATAACCTTATGCAGCTTACCGGCTTCGGAATGCACGCCGTATTTCACTTTTTCCGTGGTCATTACAGTCATCCTCCAAAGTACACAAACAGGTTGTTACAGGGTCAGGAAACCGTCGTAGAGACCATAGGCAGCCACCAGGGCGCCGATCACTACTGCGGCAAAAATCACTTTCTCGATGTTGGTGAACACGGGCTGGCCGCTTTCACGCTTGGCCTTGGCGAACAGAATGGCGCCAGGTGCATAGAGCAGGGCCGACAACAGCAGGTACTTGAGGCCGCCGGCATAGATCAGCCAGATCGCGTAGATCAGCGCGATACCGCCGATGATCAGATCTTTCTTGCGTTCTGCCAGGGCGTTCTCGTAAGTCTCGGCACGTACCGCCAGCAGGAAGCCGTAGGCTGCAGACCAGAGGTAAGGCACCAGGATCATCGAGGTCGCCAAGTAGATCAGCGACAGATAAGTACTGGCCGAGAACAGGGTGATGATCAGGAACAGTTGCACCATGGCGTTGGTCAGCCACAGGGCGTTGACCGGTACATGGTTGGCGTTTTCCTTTTTCAGGAAGGCCGGCATGGTGTGGTCCTTGGCCGCCGAGAACATGATCTCTGCGCACAGCAGTACCCAGGAGAGCAGGGCACCCAGCAGGGAGATGATCAAGCCGACGCTGATCAGTACTGCACCCCAGTGACCGACCACATGCTCAAGCACGGCCGCCATCGAAGGGTTTTGCAGTTTTGCCAGTTCAGGCTGAGTCATGATGCCCAGCGACAGCACGTTCACCAGTACCAGCAACAGCAGCACGGTGATAAAGCCGATCACGGTGGCCCGACCCACGTCCGAACGTTTTTCGGCACGGGAAGAGAAGATGCTTGCGCCTTCGATACCGATGAACACCCAAACGGTGACCAGCATCATGTTGCGCACCTGATCCATCACGCTGCCCAGGTCCGGGTTTTTTACGCCCCAGATGTCACTGGTAAAGATGTCCAGTTTGAACGCGAAGAGGGCAATCAGGATAAACAGAACCAGCGGTACGACCTTGGCAACGGTGGTTACCAGGTTGATGAACGCTGCTTCCTTGATGCCGCGCAGTACCAGGAAATGCACGGCCCAGAGCAGGATCGAGGCGCCGATGATGGCGGCGGGGGTATTGCCTTCGCCGAAGATCGGGAAGAAGTAACCCAGGGTGCTGAACAGCAACACGAAGTAGCCGACGTTACCCAGCCAGGCGCTGATCCAGTAGCCCCAGGCTGACGAGAAACCCATGTAATCGCCGAAGCCTGCCTTGGCGTAGGCATACACGCCGCCGTCAAGGTCAGGTTTGCGATTGGCGAGGGTCTGGAACACAAAAGCGAGGGTCAACATACCGACAGCGGTAATTGCCCAACCGATCAGGATTGCGCCGACATCAGCGCTGGCGGCCATGTTTTGAGGCAGCGAAAAAATCCCGCCGCCAATCATTGAGCCGACTACCAGAGCAACCAACGCACCCAGTCGCAGTTTTCCAGGAGTATCAGACATTTGTAGTGACTCCAATCTAGGAGAAGTGAGGCTTCAAAGTTAAGTCCATTGATATTCAAGCCGTTTGACATAGATCAGGGCATTACTACATTCCATTGTTGATAGAGCGGGGAAGGTCGCGATCACGCATTTTTATGACGCTTCCTGAAAGCCTTACTCCAGAGATGTTTTCAGGTATTAATACGTTCGTTACCCACGGTGTCGTGGGGATTGAAGCTAGCCAGTATTTCCAGATTTGCAAATGTCATCTTCAAGTTTCATGAACCCCTCCATGAAATTAAATCGTCATCTATATATGAACGGTTTTTTAGGTTTCAATAGGCGCAATGGTTATCAGGGAAGCACGGCTTATTGCGGGGATCTATTAAACGTTTGGGCACTGCATATATTTAGTCAGTGAACGTCTGTAGCCTGATATTCATAAGTTTTAACCAAGTAGTACAGCGAGGTGACGATGTCGCAACAGACGCAAAAGCTTAGGCTCAACGCCCTGATCGCGTTGGTTGTCGGCTCGATGATTGGAGGCGGGATTTTTTCGTTGCCACAAAATATCGCCGAGCATGCTGCCGGTGGTGCCGTGTTGATCGGCTGGGCAATCACGGCAGTGGGCATGCTGGCGCTGGCCTTTGTGTTCCAGACCCTGGCCAATCGCAAGCCGCAGCTGGATTCGGGGGTGTATGCCTACGCCAAGGCCGGGTTTGGCGACTACATGGGTTTCTCGTCAGCCTGGGGCTACTGGATCAGCGCCTGGATGGGCAACGTCGGTTACTTCGTATTGCTGTTCAGCACCCTGGGCTATTTTTTCCCGGTGTTTGGCCAGGGCAACACGCCGATCGCCATAGGTTGCGCATCGTTGCTGCTGTGGGGGGTGCATTTCCTGGTGCTGCGCGGGATCAAGGAAGCGGCGTTTATCAACCAGCTGACCACCGTGGCCAAAATCGTCCCCATTGTGATGTTTATCGTGCTCACCGCCGTGGCGTTCAAGGCCGATATTTTCACCCGGGATTTTTGGGGCACACAAACACCCAGCCTGGGCAGCGTGATGGATCAGGTGCGCAACATGATGCTGGTGACGGTTTTCGTGTTTATCGGTATTGAAGGTGCCAGTGTCTACTCGGGCCGTGCCGAGAAACGTTCGGATGTGGGCAAGGCTACGGTTATTGGCTTTCTCGGCGTGCTGGCCCTGCTGGTGCTAGTGAACGTGCTGTCGCTGGGGATCATGAGCCAGCCGGAACTGGCCAGTCTGCAAAACCCGTCGATGGCCGGGGTGCTCAAGCATGTGGTGGGAGAGTGGGGTGCGATACTGATCAGTATCGGGCTGGCGATCTCGCTGCTGGGGGCGCTGCTGTCGTGGGCGTTGCTGTGCGCCGAGATCCTCTATGCCACAGCCCGGGACAACACCATGCCGGCGTTCCTGAAAAAGGAAAACGCCAACCATGTGCCGGTCAATGCCCTGTGGCTGACCAACTCGATGATCCAGATTTTCCTGGTGATCACCCTGGTGTCCGCCGGTACTTACACCAGTCTTATCTATCTGGCGTCATCGATGATCCTGGTGCCTTACCTGTGGTCGGCAGCTTACGCGGTGCTGCTGTGCGTGAGGGGCGAGACTTACGAGCGGGCGGGGCGGCGGAGGGTCAAGGACCTGCTGGTAGGGGCGGTGGCGCTGATTTATGCGATGTGGCTGTTATATGCGGCGGGGCCCAAATACCTGCTGCTCTCGGCGTTGCTGTATGCACCGGGGGTGTTCTTTTTCGCCAAGGCCAAGCGCGAGCAGGGTGAGCTGCTGTTCAAGCCCTGGGAGAAGGTGATATTCGCGATGGTGGTGATAACCGCACTGGCGGCAGCTTATGCGCTGTATAGCGGGGCGTTGGCGTTGTAAGTGGCGATTTGTGGGAGCGGGCTTGCTCGCGATGGCATCGCCGCCGTTTGCCTGATACACCGGGGTGTCAGTATCGCAGGCAAGCCAGCTCCCACAGGTGTGCGGCGCTCATAAATTCCGAGGGGGGCCAGTTCCTGTAAAAAGCCTTATGAGTGCTCCGCTCGTCAGCTGCTACGAAGGGCTTGGCAAGCGCTCCGGTCGCGACCAGATCCACAGATTGCCCATGCTCATGCCGGCTATCGCCAGAAACACCGGCCAGTTGTGATCCAGCACATACAGCATCAGCCCTGCGCACAACAACATGCTGACAGTGGCGCTGATTTTGGCGTTGCGCTTGATGATCTTGCCGTTGCGCCAGTTGCTCAGGATCGGACCAAACAACCGGTGGTTTTCCAGCCAGGCACTCAAGCGCGGGGAGCTTTTGGTCGCGGCCCAGGCGGCGAGCAAAATAAATTCGGTGGTCGGCAGGCCAGGAATCACAATCGCAATCAGGCCAATGCCCAGGCTCACATAGGCCAGCAAGCCGAACAGGATTCGGGCGATTTTCGACGTGGATCGGGTTTGGCGGGTCATAAGCTCAGGACGCATAAAAGGACACCCGACCAGCGTGCGCTGGTCGGGCCTGTCAGCTTAAGCCAGTTCTGGCTGAGCAGCGTAGGCGTGTTCCAGTAATACGGTAAAACGCTCAAAGGCCGCTACTGCACCTTTGTCGAGGTCGGCTTCTTCTTCAGCCGTCAGTTCCAGGCCGTCGAGGGTGCGGATAAAGCTTTTCCAGCCTTCGGCACGGCCACCGGCAGGCTCGCCCAGGTGGCGGGCGCCGAAGCTGTCGCTCAGGCCCAGGCCCACAGCACGCTTGATCAGGAATGCAGCGCCCAGCTTGGAGCCTTCGGAAACGAAGATCCAGCCCAGTGCTTCAGCCTTGCTTGGCGAGTTGACCGCGCCGGCAACCGGGGCAGGCACTTCGGTGTTGAGGTCGGCCAGGTCGGCCTTGGCTTGCTCGGCGCGGCAGCGCTCTGGCAGGTCAGGGACGATTTCTTTCAGGGCCGGGTCGGTGTACAGCGCCTTGAGCTCCGACTGGAACAGGTACTGGGCGACGACAAAGCGGGCGAAGCTGGCCACGTCATCAAATGGCTTGTGCGCCTTGACCAAAGCGTCGAGCTTTTGATGCGGCTCGTTGGTGATCTGGTTCAGACGTTGGGAACGCAAGGCCGGACGTGATGCGGAATCAGCAGTGGTCATGAAAAAATCCTTGAGAATGAGATGCGCTTTGTAACTAGACGATCAGGAAGACGCATCACAGTAAAAAATCCTCACTGCGCAGAGCAGAATTCTGCGCAGTGAGCGTGGCTGATCAGATATCCCAGACCAGATTGATCGAGAAGTTGCGGCCCGGCGCGGTCAGTCGCTCCATATTGGCCGGGTTCAGCACGCCGGCCTCACCCACGCTGTCGTAGCCGCGCACGTCATCCCAGTTCCAGTATTTCTTGTCGGTCAGGTTGTACAGGCCGGCATTGACGGTGACGTCCTTGGTGACCTTGTAGAAACCGGTCAGGTCGAGCACACCATAGCCAGGCGACTTGAACTGCTTGCTGGTGCCATCGGGGGCGAAGTAGCTGGTGTCGTCGACCTGATCCTTGCTCTTGACCAGGGTCCAGCTCACCAGAGCGCCATAGTTCTGCTGCTCGTAGCCCAGGCCCATCACGGCGGTCAGCGGGTTGACGCTGTTGATCGGCTGGCCGGTGTCTTCGTTGCGACCGTGGGCATATGCCACGGAACCACGGGTATAGAGGCCCTGTGGCGCGCCGAAAGCGTCCAGGTTCAGGCGGCCTTTGACCTCGGCACCCTTGATGGTGGCGTGCTTGATGTTGTTGGCCTGGAACTTGAGGTCGTCGTAGCCGGGGGTGATGGCATCTTCGTTAATGAAGTCGCGGTACTTGTTATAGAACACCGCCACGTCGAATGAGCCAGCGTCAAAGTTGCCGCGCAGGCCGGTCTCGTAGCTTTTGCTTTTTTCCGGTTCCAGATCCGGGTTCGGCTCTACCGAGTAGCCTGCCTGCAGGTTGTCAAATCGACCGTACAACGCTTTGGCGGTCGGGGTGCGGAAGCCTTCGGCGTACTGGCCGTACCAGGTGTAGTTGTCGTTGAATGCGTAAGTGACGCCCAGTTTTGGCGACAGGCGGTGCCAGACCTTGTCTGCATCGCTTACGGTGCCTTTCTGGTCGCTGTTGACGGTGTTGAGGAATTCCTGGGTGATATGCGGCGTCAGCTTGGTGTAGTCGTAGCGCAGGCCGGGCATGAAGGTCCAGTCATTCCAGCTGATCTGGTCCTGGGCGAACAGGCTGTAGGTGTTGATGGTCGGGTCCGGGAAGTCGCTGGATTTGACCAGGTAATCTTTCGGGCTGTCGGCGCCCACGGCGGTGCAACCATTGCCTACTGCCAGGCAGGTGCCCGAGCCACTGCGCGAACCGGTGACTTTCTGGTGCTTGATAGTGGCACCGTAGGTCAGCAGGTGATCGGTGTCAGCAATATGGAAGGCTTTATCTGCCTGGGCGTCCAGTACCCAGGTTTTTTCTTCGTAGGTGGTGTTGCGCGAACGCATCACATGACGGCTGTAGGGGAAGTAGTCTTCCAGGGTGTTCTGGTCGGTTTTGGCGATCTGGTAGTTCAGGCTCCACTTGAAGTGGTCAGCCACGGCGGTATCCAGCGCCATGCTGTTTTCCAGGCCGAAACGCTCGCGGCTGATGGTGTCCTTGCCGTTACGCGACAGGTACATGCCCAGCGGCTGGCCGTTGTTGAACGGTCCGCCGACCGCGCTTTTTTCATTGATGTCGAGGCGGTCCTTGTACTTCTCATAAGTGAAGCCAAGACGGTCGTCATCGTTGTAGTTCCAGCCCAGCTTGGCCAGTACGTTGGTGGTTTTGGTATCTTCAGGGTTGGCCGCGGTACGGGACAGCCCGGTGCCGCCGTGGTCACCGTAGGATTCGGTTTCGTGACCGTCGCGCTGGCTCAGGTGCAACAAGCCGTCGAAGTCGCCCGAGCGGCCGGCGACGGTGCCGGATTTCAACCAACTGCGATCGGCCGAGCTGTAGCCGGCCTTGAGGCGGGCGCCAACATCCTGGCCCGGCTTGATGATGTCATTGGGGTCGAGGGTGAAGTAGCTGACGGCACCGCCAATGGCGTTGCTGCCATAAAGTACCGACGCCGGGCCACGGAGGATTTCGACGCGCTTGATGATTTCCGGGTCGACGTAGTTGCGCTGGGTCTTGGCGTACGGGCCGTTGAAGAACGAGTTGGGGATCTCGACGCCGTCCACCTGGGTCAGGATCCGGTCGCCGTCGATACCGCGGATGTTGTAGTTGCTGATGCCGCCACGCTGGCCGGCGCCGCCTACCGAGACACCCGGCTCATAGCGCACCAGGTCCTTGATGGTATTGACGTTATCGCGGTCCATATCCTGGCGGTCATGGACGGTAATTGTGCTGGGCACCGAGTTCACGTCCTGCTCCTGGCGAGTGGCGCTGATGGTGACTTGTTGCAGGGCCAGGGTGCCGGTGGAGCTGCTGCGCTTTTCCAGCACGATATTGTTGCTGGCCAGCTTGCGGTAGCCCAGGTTGGTGCCGATCAACAGGCGCTCCAGGGCTTTTTCCGGGGTGAGTGAACCGCGCACGCCGGGCGAGGACACATTCTGCGCCAGCTCTGCCGGCAGGCCGACCTGCCAGCCGGTCACCGTGCTGAAATCGTTAAGCGCGGAGGCCAATGGCTGCTGGGAGATCGCAAACTTGTAATTGCCCACGGAGCGGGTCGCCGGCTGCTCATCGGTCGCCGCCAGGGCTGGAGCCGCCTGCACACCGGCCAAAAGCATGGCGGCGGTCAACAACGACAACGTGCACTGCTGCAAACCACCCTTGCGGGCGTTGGATGAGGACCGGCTGTTGAAACGAGTGGGCATTGATAGCGCTCCGTGGTGAACGAATCTTATAGTTGCGAAGCTGACTCAAAATGCGAATCAGTTGCATTGACTACAACGAGACGTATGACCTTAGGCTATCGAGTAAAAAAACCTACTTTTAATTGAGAATTACCAACGCCGGGAATTCTGAAAGGCTACTTGAGGTGATATGGGCCAGTGAGCGGACGATATCCAGAGGCTGATCCAGCCGGTAGTTGCCGGTCACTGCCACGTTGGCGAGTTTGTCGTTGTTGTTGACGATCCAGCCTGGGTAGTAGCGGCGTACTTCATCCAGCACCTTGCCCATCGGGCAGTTTTCGAACACCAGGCGCCCCTGCACCCAGGCCAGGTCGGTCTGGGGGTTGAGCCGGGCGGTCTTGCTGAAGCCGTCAGGGCCAATGCGCACGCTGTTGCCAGCCGACAGGCGCATTTGCGCACCGGCACTGTTGACCCGCAAGTCGACGTCGCCGCGCTGCACCCGCACCTGTGTTTCACCATTGAGGTAGCTCACGGCGAAGGCGGTGTCGCGCACGCTGACGCGCACGGGGCCAGCATCAAGCACCAGCGGGAACTCCAGGTCGGCGGGAATTTCGAAATACGCTTCGCCCTGATACAGGCGGGCGCTGCTTTGGGCATTGACCACCTTGCTGGAAAACGCCGAGTTGGTGTTAAGCAGCACTTTTGAGCCGTCCTCGAGTTGCAGGCGCTGGCGCTCGCCCACCACGGTCAGGTGATCGGCTTGCAGGCGTAACGGTACATTGCTGTAGCTGCCGACGCTGATAATCACCACCGCCGCAGTTGCCAGGTGTTTCCAGTGTCGTCCTATGCGCCGCAACAGGCCGGGGCTACGGCGGGCTTGCAGGGTTTGCGCGGCGGCCAGCAGCGGTTCGCCGTTCCAGATCGCATTGGCCTTGGCAAAGGCCTGGGCATGGGCGGGGTCGGCATTGAGCCAGTTATCGAAAGCGGCTTTTTGTTCGTCGCTCGCACACTCAAGAGTAATCAGCCATTCCAGTGCCTGATCCATGGCGCTGTCCTGCAGCACGTCTTGCGCCAGTTCTGGCACGGCAGATTTGTGAGTGTCCGTCACGGATGTTCCTTGGCAGTTTCAGAGCGTTCTAGCAGGCATCGCCGGTCAAGGTTAAGGGCGATTGAGTCTGTCGGCTACCCCGATGCAGATTGCCATGATCAATTTGAGTTCCTTTTGAACGGTGCTCAAGGAAACGTCAAGCTCTTCGGCAATCTCCTGATAACTGCAGCCATGCAGGCGGCTGAGGATGAAAATCCGTTGTTGACGGGCACTTAACTGGCTCAGGCTCACACTCAGACGCTCCAGTAGTTGCGCGGCTTGATGGGCTTCTTCAGGGGTGCTGAGAGGGGAGGCAACGCCTTCGATCACTTCAGTGGGCACATCTTCGACCACGGTGCGTGACTGGATCCGCCGGGCGCGCAGGTGGTCAAGCGCCAGATTGCGTGCGGTCTGGAACACAAAGGGCTCAAGGTGCTCGACGCTGCGTTCGCTCAAGGCGCGGGTTACGCGCAGGTAGGTCTCCTGCAGCAGGTCTTCGGCGGTGCTGTGGTTGTTGACCATCCGCTCCAGGGTGCGCAGCAGGGTTACCCGTTGGGTAAGGAAGACTTGATTGAAGTGGGACTGACTCACAGTGCTACCCGACCGATTTTGAGCGAATGATAATGCTTATCATCTGTGCTATTGGTCAAGTGCTGTTTTGAAATGGTTTGAAATCGTTCTGGTGGGAGTGAGCCTGCTCGCGAAGGTCGTAGACGATAGTGCGTCTTCGCGAGCAGGCTCGCTCCCACCATAAACCTAAACCCGACCCTTCAAATACGCACTGTAATCAGGAATGCGGTGTTCATGGGGCTGGCTCATCAGCGGGCTGCTGAGCAGGTAGTCGGCGCTGCATTCATTGCACGCCACGGGGATGTTCCATACTGCCGCAACCCGCAGCAGTGCCTTGATGTCCGGGTCGTGGGGCTGGGGCTCGAACGGGTCCCAGAAGAACACCAGCATGTCGACCCGTTGCTCGGCGATCCGTGCCCCCACCTGTTGATCGCCGCCCAACGGCCCGCTGATCATGCTTTCGATCGGCAGGCCCAGGCGCTGGCTCAGCAGCAGCCCGGTGGTGCCGGTGGCGCACAGGTCATGCTGGCTGAGGGCTGCCTTGTGGCGTTCGGCCCAGTCCAGCAAAAAGCCCTTGCAATGATCGTGGGCCACCAGGGCGATACGCTTGCGCGCCGCCAGGGTGGCCGTGGTGAAGCTGATACCGATCATCGCGTTACTCCGCGTTGTTCAGCGCCAGGCAGTTATCGAGCATGCGGTTGGAGAAGCCCCACTCGTTGTCGTACCAGGCCAGCACTTTTAGCAGTTTGCCGCTGACTTTGGTGTGATTGGCATCGAAGATCGACGAAAGCGGGTTGTGGTTGAAGTCGCTCGATACCAGCGGCAGGGTGTTGTAACCCAGTACCCTGGAGTGCTGGCTGGCTTCCTTGAACAGTGCGTTGACTTCAGCTGCGGTGGTTTCGCGCTTGAGTTCAATGGTCAGGTCGACCAGCGACACGTTGATCACCGGCACCCGCACGGCCATGCCGGTGAGCTTGCCGGCGAGTTCCGGCAATACCAGGCCCACGGCTTCGGCTGCGCCGGTTTTGCTCGGGATCATGTTCTGGGTGGCCGAACGTGCGCGGTAGGGGTCCGAGTGATAAACGTCGGTCAGGTTCTGGTCATTGGTGTAGGCGTGAATGGTGGTCATCAGGCCGTTTTCAATGCCGAATTCGCGGTGCAGGATTTGCGCCACGGGTGCCAGGCAGTTGGTCGTGCAGGAAGCATTGGAAATAATGTGGTGGGATTGACGCAAAATGTCGTGGTTGACACCGTAGACCACCGTCGCATCGGCATTTTTGCCGGGAGCAGAGATAATCACCTTGCGGGCGCCAGCAGTAATATGTGCTTGTGCCTTGCTGCGCTCGGTGAACAAACCTGTGCATTCAAACACCACATCGATGTTCAGTGCCGCCCACGGCAGTTCGGCCGGATTGCGAATGGCGGTCACGCTGATGCGGTCACCATTGACGGTCAGGCTTTCCTGATCGTGTTCGACATTGGCGTCGAACGTGCCGTGAACCGTGTCGTACTTGAGTAGATGGGCATTGATCGAACTGTCACCCAGATCGTTGATGGCGACGATCTGCAGGTCCTGACGGTAGCCTTGGGTATACAGTGCGCGCAGGACGTTACGGCCGATACGGCCAAAACCATTGATTGCGATTCGTAGAGTCATGGAAAGCGCCTGCCATCGATTTGTTGTTGGAATTACAAGATTATTCGCATAAAAATAGAAAACAAGCCATTTAAGTGGCAATATTTTGTTTTATCTACAACGAGTGACCTGAATCAACGGGTCCGAATGATTGAAGTCGCTCCCCGGAGCCCTTCGGTCAGCATAGGACACGCACAGGTCGCCACATCCGTTAGCCTGGAGTTCAACACATGCATCCCCGCGTTCTTGAAGTCACCGAGCGTCTTATTGCCCGCAGTCGTGCAACCCGCGAGGCGTATCTGACGCTTATTCGTGGCGCTGCCGGCGACGGCCCGCAACGCGGCAAGCTGCAATGCGCGAACTTCGCCCACGGCGTGGCAGGGTGTGGCACTGAAGATAAAAACAGCCTGCGGATGATGAACGCGGCCAACGTGGCAATTGTTTCGTCATATAACGACATGCTCTCGGCGCACCAGCCGTACGAGCACTTTCCTGAGCAAATCAAAAAAGCCCTGCGTGAAATTGGCTCGGTGGGCCAGTTCGCAGGCGGCACCCCGGCCATGTGTGACGGCGTGACCCAGGGCGAGCCGGGCATGGAACTCAGTTTGCTGAGCCGCGAAGTGATTGCCTTGTCCACAGCCGTGGCGCTGTCCCACAATATGTTCGACGCGGCGCTGATGCTGGGCATTTGCGACAAGATCGTGCCGGGCCTGCTGATGGGGGCGCTGCGTTTTGGTCACTTGCCGACCATCTTTGTACCGGGTGGGCCGATGCCGTCGGGCATTTCCAACAAGGAAAAAGCCGATGTGCGCCAGCGCTACGCCGAAGGCAAGGCCAGCCGCGAAGAGTTGCTGGAATCGGAGATGAAGTCCTACCACAGCCCTGGCACCTGCACGTTCTACGGCACCGCGAACACCAACCAGTTGCTGATGGAAGTGATGGGCCTGCATTTGCCAGGCGCCTCTTTCGTTAACCCCTACACGCCTTTGCGCGATGCCCTGACTCGCGAAGCGGCTCATCAAGTCACTCGTCTGACCAAGCAAAACGGCGATTTCATGCCGCTGGGCGAGATCGTTGACGAGCGTTCGCTGGTCAACTCCATCGTTGCGCTGCACGCCACCGGCGGTTCGACCAACCACACCTTGCACATGCCGGCGATTGCCATGTCGGCGGGTATCCAGCTGACCTGGCAAGACATGGCCGACCTCTCCGAGGTGGTACCTACCCTGTCCCACGTGTATCCAAACGGCAAGGCCGATATCAACCACTTCCAGGCCGCCGGTGGTATGGCGTTCCTGATTCGGGAGCTGCTGGAAGCCGGTCTGCTTCACGAAAACGTCAACACCGTGGCGGGCTATGGCCTGAGCCGCTACACCCGCGAACCGTTCCTGGTGGATGGCGAGCTGGTATGGCGTGAAGGTCCGATTGAAAGCCTCGACGAGTCGATCCTGCGCCCGGTTGCCCGTGCATTCTCCGGCGAGGGTGGCCTGCGGGTGATGGAAGGCAACCTGGGCCGTGGCGTGATGAAGGTCTCGGCGGTAGCCCCCGAACATCAGATCGTCGAAGCCCCGGCGCGGGTGTTCCAGGACCAGCAGCAACTGGCCGATGCGTTCAAGGCCGGTGAGCTGGAACACGACTTCGTGGCCGTGATGCGTTTTCAGGGGCCGCGCTCCAACGGTATGCCCGAGCTGCACAAGATGACGCCGTTTCTGGGTGTGTTGCAGGATCGGGGCTTCAAGGTGGCGCTGATTACCGACGGGCGGATGTCAGGCGCGTCGGGGAAGATCCCGGCAGCGATTCATGTGAGCCCCGAGGCTTCGATTGGCGGCGCCCTGGCGCGGGTGCAGGACGGCGACATAATTCGCGTCGATGGGGTAAAAGGTACGTTGCAACTGCTGGTGGATGAGGCAGAATTTGCCGCGCGCACCCCGGCTGTCGGCACTCTGGATAATGCCGTCGGCACCGGGCGTGAGTTGTTTGCGTTTATGCGTCAGGCCTTCAGTTCGGCCGAGCAGGGCGCGAGCACCTTTACCTCGTCTCTGGAAAATCTGAAATGAAGCTCGCACTGGTCGGTGATATAGGCGGTACCAACGCACGTTTTGCGTTGTGGGAAAACGACCAGTTGCGTTCGGTCAGCGTATTGCCCACAGCAGACTTCGCCTGCCCGGAAGATGCCATCAAGCTTTACCTGGATACGCTGGAACTGGCTCCGGGCTCTGTAGGCTCGGTATGTCTGTCAGTGGCCGGGCCGGTGAGTGGCGATGAATTTCGTTTTACCAACAACCATTGGCGCTTGAGCCGCTCGGCTTTCTGCCATGCGCTGCAGGTCGACAATCTGCTGCTGATCAACGACTTCAGCGCGATGGCCTTGGGCATGACCCGGCTGCAACCCGAAGATGTGCGCCAGGTTTGCCCGGGGGTTGTTGACCCGACGCGCCCGGCGGTGGTTATCGGGCCGGGCACCGGGCTGGGTGTGGGCACTTTGCTCAATCTCGGCGAGGGTCAATTCATGGCCTTGCCGGGGGAGGGCGGGCATGTCGACCTGCCCATGAGCAACCCGCGTGAAGTGCAGTTGTGGCAGCACATCTACAATGAAATCGGCCATGTGAGCGCCGAGAGCATTTTGAGCGGCAGCGGTTTGCCGCGGGTCTATCGGGCGATTTGTGCGGTGGATGGCCATGCACCGGTACTGGACAGCGACCGGGCCATTACCGCGGCTGCTTTGGCGGGCGACCCTGTGGCGCTGCAAGTGCTGGAACATTTCAGTTGCTGGCTGGGCCGTGTGGCGGGCAACAATGTGCTGACCATCGGTGGCCGTGGCGGGGTGTATATCGTCGGCGGGGTGATTCCGCGCTTTGCCGATATCTTCCTGGCCAGCGGCTTTGCCCGCAGCTTTGCCGACAAAGGCTGCATGAGCGACTACCTCAAGGGTATCCCGGTGTGGCTGGTGACGGCGCCGTACCCGGGTTTGATCGGTGCCGGGGTGGCGTTGCAGCAGGCGTTTGGCTGAAAGCTCCGTGAGTGGGCTTGTTGTGGGAGCGAGCAAGCCCGCTCCCACAGAGTTTGGATCGCCGTATAAAAACAATAAGGAACACCACTGTGAGCACACCCGGCAAATCCATTTTGCTGGTCGATGACGACCAGGAAATTCGCGACCTGCTTGATCTGTATCTCACCCGCGCCGGTTTCCAGGTGCGTGCCGTGGGAGATGGCGCCGGTTTTCGCGAAACGCTGGACAGCGCGGCGAGTGATCTGTTGATCCTCGATGTCATGTTGCCCGATGAAGACGGCTTCAGCCTGTGCCGCTGGGTGCGTCAGCATCCGCGCTTTGCCCAGATCCCGATCATCATGCTCACTGCCAGTTCCGACGAGGCCGATCGCATCATTGGCCTTGAGCTGGGCGCCGACGATTACCTGGGTAAACCCTTCAGCCCCCGTGAGCTGCTGGCGCGGATCAAGGCGTTGTTACGCAGGGCACAATTTGTCGCTACCACCTCGGGCAACGAGGTGCTGGCATTTGAAGAGTGGCGGCTGAACACCGTGACTCATCGGCTGTTTCATACCGATGGAGAAGAGGTGATTTTGTCGGGGGCAGATTTTGCCTTGCTCAAATTGTTTCTCGATAACCCGCAGCAGATTCTCGACCGCGACACTATTGGCAATGCAACCCGCGGGCGTGAGCTGATGCCGCTTGATCGCATTGTCGACATGGCGGTCAGCCGCCTGCGCCAGCGCCTGCGTGACACTGACAAGCCGCCACGGCTGATCCGCACCATCCGCGGCAGCGGTTATCAGCTGGCGGCTCAGGTCATGTCCGGCAATGACCTTTAAGCGCCTGGGCAAATGGCATATGCCCCGTTCGCTGCTGGGACGCATGTTGTTGCTGACCTTGCTCGCCATCCTGCTGGCGCAAACCCTGTCCAGTGCTATCTGGTTGTCGCAGTTGCGTACCACGCAACTCGAAGGCCTGGTCAACAGCGCGCGTAGCCTGGCCCACTCGATGAACGCCACCGTCGCCTACCTGCGTTCCCTGCCGCTGGCCTATCGCCCATTGGTACTGGATCAACTGCGCAGCATGGGCGGTACGCGTTTTGTCGTGAGCCTCAACGACAAACCACTGGATATGCAGGTGTTGCCGCCCACCCAGCGCAAGCAGGCGGTACTGGATGCCGTGGATCAGGTATTGCGCGAGGCCGTGGGGCCCAATGTCGAGATGTCGGTGCAGTTTGTCAGCCCCCAGGATCTGCGTATTTTCAATGCCGGTCTCAAACTCGACGAGCTACCGCGCTCCTGGGCGCATTTTGCACTGACGCTGGAGCCGGTCGATCCGCCGATCCTGGTCACACAAATCCAGATGGTGCCCGGTGAATGGCTGTATATCGCCTCCTTGTTGCCCCAGTCCTACACCAGTCTCGAAGAGGAGGGGCTGCCGGCCCTGCAGGTGTGGTTTATCGTGCTCAGCAGTATTTTTCTGTTGTTGTTCATCGGTCTGTTGATGCACTGGCAAAGCCGTCCGCTCAAGCGTCTGGCGCGAGCGGCCCGGGACATGTCGCTGGGTGAGGACGAGGTCAAGCCGGTCGAGGTGGGCGGCGGCAGTGAAGTGGTCGAGGTGGCGCGCGCCCTCAATACCATGCGTGCCCGCATCAGTCGTTATCTGACCGAGCGCGGCCAGTTGTTCAGTGCCATCTCCCATGATTTGCGCACGCCCATTACCCGCTTGCGCCTGCGGGTCGAGCTGCTCGACGACGAACAACTGCAATACAAATTCGGCCGTGATCTGGACGAGCTGGAAATGCTGGTCAAAGGGGCGCTGCAATGTGTGAAAGACACCGATATTCACGAAAACATCGAAGCCGTGGACTTGAACCAGTTGCTTGACTGCCTGATCGAGCCTTACCTGCTGCCCCAGGGTAACGGCCGCGTAACGCTGCAGGGCCGGGCTGTCAGACCTTACTATGGTAAACCCCTGGCGCTGCGGCGCTGCATGGGCAACCTGATCGATAACGCGCTCAAGTACGGCCACTACGCGCATTTGCGTATTGATGACAATGAGCAGGCCTTTGTCCTCACGGTTGACGATGAGGGGCCGGGCGTACCCGAGCAGCGTCTTGAGCAGGTATTCGAACCGCACTTTCGCCTGGCCGGGCAGCAGCAGGGCTACGGGCTCGGATTGGGGATTGCACGCAGCATCGCCCATAGCCATGGCGGTGAAGTCAGTTTGCAGAACCTGCGGGCCGGCGGCCTGCGGGTTACTTTGCACTTGCCGCGAAATGGCGATTGATCGACAGGGTCGCCTGCTCGGGGCTGATGGGCAACAGGGGTTCCAGGTTGCTGTCCGAAGGCTTGGCAAGGGTGGGGCTGGGCGGGTGGTCGCTGTTCATGGCGGCGTTGATACGGTTCTCACGCACGCGCCTGCTGGTCTGGCCGAAGTGCTGTTGCAGTTTTTCCATGGCCACGTCGTAGGGCTCATTGCACAGAGTCAGTTGCCTCTGACGCTCTTGTAGCGCCAGACGTTTGGCCTCGTCATCGCCATGCCGGTCAACGCGAAAGCTCTTGCTCAGGTTGTAGCCGTGAATGCGGGTTGTCGCACGCCAGTAGTCGATCTGGTTGGAGCGGACCCGGTACACCCCTGGATGACCGCTGGTGTTGTGCGGCATAAGGCGCTGACGGTTTTCATAAGAGAACGCCAGGGGCATTTTGAGTACCAATTGGTTACGCATGGTCTCAGCGGCCTCCAGGGCAGCAGCCTGATCCGCGTAGTCGGTGAAATTGAAACAGTGGACATGTACTTTTCCCGAGCGCCGAATGTCCAGCTTCCAGGCGCAGGGGGTGCCGTCCGGATCCAGTAGCTGGCTGATAAAACAGTGATTCTGGGGCGTTGCGCGCTGTTTTGGCATGAAACTCATCTCCTGATGGGGGGGCCGGCATCCGTTCTTGAATTGTGGCGAAGTGTTGCAGCCTCGCTGAAGTTTTTTGCAGGTTCAACGTGGGAAAACGACTTCGGGATCCGTCCTACATGCAACGCAGAAAATACCTTATGTATCGATAGGCGCAGCTTAAGTGCCCAGAGGAATACGGGCTTAAGCACTGTTGAAAGATCTTTGGAACAGAACAATCACCTCGTCCGCCATGTCACCAGGTTGTGACATTTCGGCGTCTGTTCGTTACGTGCAGGCAGTTTGCGATGGATACACTCTCTAGCAGCGCAAGCAAAAGACTTGCACAGCTATAACAACAAGAAAGGTCTCGACATGAATTCATTCAATCGCCTCGCCGTTGTCATTTCGCTTGCCACACTGTTCCCCCTGGGTGCTTATGCTGCCGCCCCTGCCGATTCCAAAGGCACGGTTGAAGTGGTGCATTGGTGGACCTCCGGCGGTGAAGCCAAAGCGGTTGATGTGCTGAAAAAACTGATCGAAAAAGACGGTTATACCTGGCAGGACAGCGCTGTAGCAGGCGGTGGCGGTGCTGCGGCCATGACCGTGCTGAAAACCCGCGCCGTCTCCGGCAACCCGCCATCAGCGGCGCAGATCAAGGGCCCGGACTTGCAGGAGTGGGGCGCACTGGGTTTGTTGACCAACCTCGATGAGGTGTCCAAGGCCAACAACTGGGATGGCATGCTGTCCAAGACCGTATCCGACACCATGAAGTACGACGGCCATTACGTGGCGGTACCGGTGAATATTCACCGGGTGAACTGGTTGTGGATCAACCCTGAAGTGTTCAAAAAGGCCGGTATCGACAAGGCGCCCACTACCCTTGACGAACTCTTTGCTGCGGGCGACAAGCTCAAGGCAGCGGGCTTTATTCCCCTGGCCCACGGCGGCCAGCCGTGGCAGGACAGCACGGTCTTTGAAGACCTGGTGCTGAGCGTCATGGGCCCGCAAGGCTATAAAAAAGCGTTCGTCGATCTTGATGAGAAAACCCTCACCGGCCCGCAGATGGCTGAAGTGTTCAGCAAACTGAAAAAACTCCAGGGCTATATGGACCCTGATGGCACCGGCCAGGACTGGAACCTGGAAGCGGCCAAGGTGATCAACGGCAAGGCCGGCATGCAGATCATGGGTGACTGGGCGAAAAGCGAATGGGCTGCTGCGGGCAAAAAGGCCGGTACTGATTTCGAATGCGTGCCGTTTCCGGGCACCCAGGGCAGCTTTACCTACAACATCGACTCGCTGGCGATGTTCAAACTCTCGGCGAAAAACAACACGCCGGGCAATATCGCCGCGCAAAACGACGTGGCCAAAGTCGCCCTTGAACCCGAATTCCAGTACGTGTTCAACCAGAACAAAGGTTCGATCCCGGTACGCAGTGACCTGGACATGAGCAAGTTCGACAGCTGTGCCCAGGCCTCGGCCAAGGATTTTGCCGAAGCGGGCAAAACCCACGGTCAGTTGCCGAGCATGGCGCATAACATGGCCACCTCGCTGGCGGTACAGGGCGCTATTTTCGACACGGTAAGCAACTTTATGAGCGACAAGAGTGCTGATCCGGCCACTGCCGGGAAAAAGCTCTATTCGGCCATCAAGTCGGCACAGTAATTCGTTGAGCTGACCCGCCACGCCTTGTGCGTGGCTCCCCCCCCTTGTCCCTGGTTGTGCGGCATCTGCATTGGCGGATGCCGGCATACCCTGCCGGGAGTATTTCGATGAGTTCCGTGGCTGTGTTCAGCAAGGCCTCGCCCTTTGATGCGCTGCAGCGCTGGTTGCCCAAGCTGGTTTTGGCGCCGAGCATGCTGATCGTATTGGTGGGCTTTTATGGCTACATTTTTTGGACGTTCCTGCTGTCGTTCACCAACTCCAGTTTTATGCCCAGCTACCAGTGGGTCGGCCTGCAGCAATATGCGCGCTTGATGGCCAATGACCGCTGGTGGGTTGCGAGCAAGAACCTGGCGGTGTTTGGTGGCATGTTTATCGTCATCAGCCTGGTGATTGGCGTGTTCCTGGCGATTCTGCTCGACCAGCGGATTCGCAAGGAAGGTTTTATCCGCACCATCTACCTGTACCCGATGGCGCTCTCCATGATCGTCACCGGTACGGCCTGGAAATGGCTGCTCAACCCGGGCCTGGGGCTGGATAAAATGCTTCGTGACTGGGGCTGGGAAGGCTTTCGCTTTGACTGGCTGCTGGATCAGGACCGGGTGGTGTACTGCCTGGTGATCGCGGCGGTATGGCAGGCCTCCGGATTTGTCATGGCGATGTTTCTGGCCGGGTTGCGCGGGGTTGATCAGTCGATCATTCGTGCCGCTCAGGTCGACGGCGCAAACTTGCCGACCATCTACTTGCGCATTGTCCTGCCGAGCCTGCGACCGGTGTTTTTCAGCGCTTTCATGATCCTGGCGCACATTGCCATCAAGAGCTTCGACCTGGTGTCAGCGATGACTGCTGGAGGCCCTGGCTACTCCTCGGATCTGCCTGCGATGTTCATGTACTCCTTTACTTTCAGCCGTGGGCAAATGGGCATCGGTTCTGCCAGCGCGATCATGATGCTGGGTGCGATTCTGGCCATTCTCGTGCCGTATCTGTATTCCGAGCTGAGGAACAAACGCCATGATTAATGCTCAGCGTTTTACCTTCAGCCGTATGGCGATCTACGCCACCCTGATCCTTGCGGCGGCGGTGTATCTGGTGCCGTTGGTGGTGATGCTGCTTACCAGTTTCAAAACCCCGGAAGACATCCGCACCGGCAACCTGCTGAGCTGGCCGCAAGTAATCGACGGTATCGGCTGGATCAAGGCCTGGGACACGGTGGGCGGGTATTTCTGGAACTCGGTGAAAATCACCGTGCCAGCGGTCCTGATTTCGACCTTTATCGGCGCCATGAACGGTTATGTCCTGTCGATGTGGCGTTTTCGCGGCTCGCAGCTGTTTTTCGGCCTGCTGTTGTTTGGCTGCTTCCTGCCGTTTCAGACGGTGTTGCTGCCGGCCTCATTCACTATCGGCAAACTGGGGCTGGCCAACACCACCACCGGCCTGGTGCTGGTGCATGTGGTCTACGGTCTGGCCTTTACCACGCTGTTTTTCCGCAACTACTACGTGAGTATCCCGGATGCGCTGGTCAAGGCTGCGCGTCTGGACGGTGCGGGCTTTTTCACTATTTTCGGGCGCATCCTGCTGCCGATGTCGGTGCCCATCGTCATGGTCTGCCTGATCTGGCAGTTCACACAAATCTGGAACGACTTTCTGTTTGGTGTGGTGTTTGCCAGTGGCGATGCGCAGCCGATTACGGTGGCGCTCAACAACCTGGTCAATACCAGCACCGGCGCCAAGGAATACAACGTGGACATGGCTGCGGCCATGATTGCGGGGCTGCCGACGCTGCTGGTCTACATCTTTGCGGGCAAGTATTTTCTGCGCGGGCTGACGTCCGGCGCGGTCAAGGGGTAAGGCATGGCGACTCTAGAATTACGCAACGTAAATAAATCCTACGGCAAGGGTTTGCCCGACACGCTGAAAAACATCGAGCTGAAAATCGATGACGGCGAGTTCCTGATTCTGGTGGGGCCTTCGGGCTGCGGCAAATCAACCCTGATGAACTGCATCGCCGGTCTTGAGAGCATCAGTGGCGGGGCGATTCTGGTGGACGATGCCGATATCAGCGGCATGAGCCCCAAGGACCGTGACATCGCCATGGTGTTTCAGTCCTACGCGCTGTACCCGACCATGAATGTCCGCGACAACATTGCCTTCGGCCTGAAGATCCGCAAGATGAGTGCGGCAGCCATTGACGAAGAAGTGGCGCGGGTGTCCAAACTGCTGCAGATCGAGCACCTGCTGACGCGCAAGCCCGGCCAGCTGTCCGGTGGCCAGCAGCAGCGCGTGGCCATGGGCCGGGCGCTGGCGCGGCGGCCGAAGATCTACCTGTTCGACGAGCCGCTGTCCAACCTCGATGCCAAGCTGCGGGTCGAGATGCGCACCGAAATGAAGCTGATGCACCAGCGCCTGAAAACCACCACCGTCTACGTTACCCACGACCAGATCGAAGCCATGACCCTGGGCGACAAAGTGGCGGTGATGAAAGACGGCATCATTCAGCAGTTCGGTACGCCGAAACAGATCTACAACGACCCGGCCAACCTGTTTGTCGCCAGTTTTATTGGCTCGCCACCGATGAACTTTATCCCCCTGCGTCTGCAGCGTCGCGACGGGCGCTTGCTGGCCTTGCTCGACAGCGGCCAGGCGCGTTGCGAGCTGCCGCTGGGCATGCAGGACGCCGGGCTGGAAGACCGCGATGTGATCGTGGGCATCCGCGCCGAGCAAATTGTGCTGGCGCCAGCCGAACCCAATGGCCTGCCGGTTATTCGCGCCGAGGTGCAGGTTGTCGAACCCACCGGCCCCGATACTCTGGTTTTTGTCAGCCTCAACGGCATCAAAGTGTGCTGCCGCATGGCTCCGGATGATGCCCCTGCGGTCGGTCAGAGCCTCAATTTGCAGTTCGATCCTGCCAAAGTGCTACTGTTTGATGCGAATACGGGGGAGCGTCTGGGGGCGATGAGTTCGCCTCAGGCTCAAGGCCGGGCTGATAACGTGGCGCAATTCAAGGGTCGTTAAGTCAACAGGGAGCCTGTTACCGGGCCTCCTTGCAGTTGTGCCGCGTTAAACAAAGCCAATAAGAAGACAACGAGGATTAAAGGGATGACTAACAGAATGACCCGCACCCGTCTGGCCTGCCAGCTATCGGCAATTGTCGCGCTAGGTCTGGGTGCAAGCAGTGTCTACGCCGACGAAGCCTTCAGTGCCGATTCGAAATGGATGACGGGCGACTGGGGCGGCGAGCGCACCAGACTGATCGAGCAGGGTATCGACATCAAGGCCGATTATGTCGGTGAAGTGGGCGCCAACCTGCACGGCGGCTACAACGACGACAAGACCGCACGCTACAGCGACCAGTTTGGTCTGGGTGTGGCGCTGGACCTGCAAAAGCTGTGGGGCTGGGACAACACCCAGGCGAAGATCCAGCTGACCAACCGTAATGGTCAGAATATTTCCAATGACCGTGTCGGTGATCCGCGTGCAGGGACCTTGAGTTCCTCCCAGGAAGTCTATGGCCGTGGCCATATGGTGCGTCTGACCCAATTGTGGATCCAGCACCAGTTCCTCGATGGCAAGCTGGACGTCAAGGCCGGTTATTTCGGTGAAGGCGAGGACTTCAACACCTTCCCGTGCGAATTCCAGAACCTGGCGTTCTGTGGCTCGCAGGTGGGTAACTGGGCCACCAACCTCTGGTACAACTGGCCGGTCAGCCAGGCGGCGCTGCGCGTGAAGTACAACATCACGCCTGAGTTGTACGCGCAAATCGGTGCGTACAACCAGAATCCGTCGCAACTGGAGCACGGCAACGGCTTCAAGCTCAGCGGCAGCGGTACCAAGGGCACTGTGTTGCCGGTTGAGTTGGTGTGGTCGCCCAAGGTCAATGACCTGCCGGGCGAATACCGTGTGGGTTACTACAAGAGCACGGCGCCTGCCGATGACGTGAAGGTCAATATCACCAACGATGGTCAGGACTATCGCGTACGTGACAGCAAACACGGCTACTGGTTTGTCGTGCAGCAGCAGCTCACCAGCCACAACGGTGACGCTTCGCGCGGCCTGCATATCGCGGCCAACGCCACCTTCCATGACAAGCAGACCAACATCGTCGACAACTATCAGTCGCTGATGTTTGTGTACAAGGGGCCGTTCGATGCCCGGCCCAAGGATGACATCGGCATTGGCGCCGCCCGTATTCATGTCAACGATGACGTGAAGAAAAGCGCCGAGTTGATCAATGCGTCCATCGGTGCCACCGACTACAGCGACCCCTTGTACACGCCGCTGCGCAATACCGAGTACAACTACGAACTCAACTACGGCTTCCACGTGACCAACTGGCTGACGGTGCGTCCAAACCTGCAGTACATCACTCACCCGGGTGGTGTGGACCAGGTAGACAACGCATTGGTGGCCGGACTGAAAATTCAGTCGACGTTCTAAATGCGCTAAGCTCCTTGTTTTTCCAGCGGATAGCCTTGGCTATCCGCTTTTTTTCGGGGCTGCACCCCCCGGCGCATGATTTTCAGGACTGCGGCACATGCATGAGCATCCGCTTCACCGTTTTTTCAAATCCAGACGCGAGCAGCCGGTTTTCCAGTGGGAGCGCTTTCAGCAGCGCGACGTACTGGTGATCGATCATCCGCATTGCCAGGCGGTGTTCAGCCGTCAGGGCGCGCAGTTGCTGCACTTCCAGCCGACCGGGCAAAAACCCTGGCTGTGGTGCGCTGCCAAGTGGCCGCAAGTGGGTGCGATACGTGGTGGGGTACCGATCTTCTGGCCCTGGTATGGCCGTCACCCCAGTGAAAACGCCTGGCCATCCCATGGCTGGGCGCGGTTGATCGACTGGAAGCTGCTCGACAGCAGCAGCGACGAAGAAGGGGTGACCTTGCACTGGCGCTTGCAGCTGTGCGATTGGCAGGTGGATTTGCATGCGCGATTGGGCGAAGAAATGGAGCTGCGCCTGAGCACGGAACATCAGGACGACGAGCCTTGCCAGGTGAGCCAGGCGTTGCGCGCTTACTGGCGAATTGGTGATGTTGCTGAGGTAGCGCTGTCCGGTCTGGACGGAGCGCACGGCTACGACCAGTTGAACCGTGAGGTATGCCAGCAGAAAGGCGAGTTACGGGTGGGTGGTGGTTGTCAGCGGGTGTTCCAGCATGACGGCGAAATGCAGCTCAATGACCATGCCTGGCAACGGGCTTTGAGCATCGACACGGGTGATCAGGGCAGCACGGTGGTCTGGCATCCCGGCAAGCGGCCGTTGCTGGGGGTGAGCTGGAACGAAGTGATGGGCTTTGTGTGTGTGGAGTCCACGAGTGGCGGTACCCATAACCAGGCCCTTGCCCCGGGCGAGCAGGCTCATTTGAGCTTGCAGGCGAGGGCGGGGCTTTGCAGCGTCTGATGGGGCATTACCAAGCGCTTGCCTAGTTGAACTCATCGCCCACCGGATAGCGGCTGGCGTTGAGGCTTTCCTTGATTTTGCGCAGGTGTGGCTGGAAGTCCACGCCGCGGCGCAGGGTCATGCCGGTTGCCAGTACATCCAGTACGGTCAGCTGGATGATGCGCGAGGTCATCGGCATATAGATGTCGGTGTCTTCGGGCAGCGGGATGTTCAGGCTCAGGGTGCTGGCCTTGGCCAGTGGCGAGTTTTCCGCAGTTAGCCCCAGTACCGAGGCACCGTTGGCGCGCGCAATGCGAGCCACTTCCACCAGTTCACGGGTGCGACCGGTGTAGGAAATAATCACGAACAATTCACCCGTGTGCGCCACCGAGGCGATCATGCGCTGCATCAGCACGTCGGCGTGGGCGGTGACGGCCAGGTTGAAGCGGAAGAACTTGTGTTGCGCATCCAGTGCCACCGGTGCAGAAGCGCCCAAGCCAAAAAAGTGGATCTGCCGGGCCTGGATCAGCAAGTCGACGGCGCGGCTGATAAGGTTGGGGTCCAGTGCCTGGCAGGCACTGTCCAGCGAGGCGATGGCGCTGCCGAAGATTTTTTGTGTATACGCGGCCGGATTATCGTCTGCCTCTACCGCGCGGCTCACGTAAGCTGCGCCGCTGGCCAGGCTTTGTGCCAGTTGCAGCTTTAACTCGGGGTAGCCGCTGACACCAAATGAACGGCAGAAACGGTTAACCGTGGGTTCGCTGACAGAAGCTGCCTGCGCCAGGGCGGCGATGCTGAATCGGGTCGCCTGCTGCGGGTTCTGCAAAATGATTTCGGCCACTTTGCGCTCGGCCTTGTTCAGGTCTTCGAGGCGGCCCTTGATCTGTTCGAGTAAATTTCGCACGCGGTCCATTTATGGTCCTTGGGTCAGCGATGCAAGAACCGGACTAAAGCGGTTCTGGAAGGTGGCCTATCCTACTGGTGGCCTGTGACGACCACTAGCAGGAATCTGTATTTTGAGAAAATGTTGTGTTTATTACTACATTTTTCCTTGAGTGATACCTTGAAAAAAGGTATTTGTAGCTTAACTTGATAAAAGAACAAACATCATGCCTTCGATTACGGTTGAACCGTGCACCTTTGCCTTGTTCGGCGCCCTTGGCGATCTGGCCCTGCGCAAGCTGTTTCCTGCCTTGTACCAACTGGATCGCGCCGGTCTGCTGCATGCCGACACACGCATTCTCGCGCTGGCCCGAGAGCCGGGCGAGGCCTCCACGCACCTGGCGCATATCGACAGCCAGTTGCGCCAGTATCTGGGCGAGAAGGAAATCGAAGTCGAAGCATTGAACCGCTTCCTGGCTCGCTTGAGCTACCTGCATGTGGATTTTTTCAAGACTGAAGATTACCTGGCGCTGGCTGAAATGGCCGGCACAGAGCAGCGCCTGATCGCTTACTTCGCCACTCCGGCGGCTGTGTACGGTGCCATTTGCGAGAACCTGTCCGCGGTCGGCCTGGCTGAAAACACCCGTGTGGTGCTGGAAAAGCCCATCGGTTCGGATCTTGATTCTTCGCGCAAGGTCAACGATTCCGTGGCGCAGTTCTTCCCCGAGAACCGCACTTACCGCATCGACCACTACCTGGGCAAAGAGACCGTACAAAACCTGATCGCGCTGCGTTTTGCCAACAGCCTGTTCGAGACCCAGTGGAACCAGCGCTACATCTCCCACGTTGAAATCACCGTGGCCGAGAAAGTCGGCATCGAGGGCCGCTGGGGCTATTTCGACAAGGCTGGCCAACTGCGCGACATGATCCAGAACCACCTGCTGCAGTTGCTGTGCCTGATTGCCATGGACCCGCCTGCGGACCTGTCGGCCGACAGCATTCGCGACGAAAAGGTCAAAGTGCTCAAGGCCCTGGCCCCGATCAGCGCCGAAGGCCTGACCACCCAGGTGGTACGCGGCCAGTACATTGCCGGTTACAGCGAAGGTCAGTCGGTGCCGGGTTATCTGGAGGAAGAAAACTCCAACACCCAGAGTGACACCGAGACCTTTGTGGCACTGCGCGCCGATATTCGTAACTGGCGTTGGGCAGGGGTGCCGTTCTACCTGCGCACCGGCAAGCGCATGCCACAAAAGCTCTCGCAAATCGTTATCCACTTCAAGGAGCCGTCGCACTACATCTTTGCTCCCGAGCAGCGCCTGCAAATCGGCAACAAGCTGATTATTCGCCTGCAACCGGACGAAGGTATTTCCTTGCGGGTAATGACCAAGGACCAGGGCCTGGATAAAGGCATGCAACTGCGCAGCGGCCCGTTGCAATTGAATTTTTCTGACACTTATCGCAGCACACGGATTCCGGATGCTTACGAGCGCCTGTTGCTCGAAGTCATGCGCGGCAACCAGAACCTGTTTGTACGCAAAGATGAAATTGAAGCGGCATGGAAATGGTGCGACCAGTTGATCGCCGGCTGGAAAAAGTCCGGTGATGCGCCCAAGCCTTACGCGGCGGGGTCCTGGGGGCCGATGAGTTCCATTGCACTGATTACGCGGGACGGGAGGTCTTGGTATGGCGATATCTGATTTGAAACTGCCTGAAGGTGTGAGCTCGCACACCTTCAAGAACCCGGCGTTGTTGGCCGAAGGGCTGGCAACAAAAGTTGCCGGGCAATTGAACCAGGCTATCGCCGAGCAGGGCGTTGCCACTCTGGTGGTGTCCGGCGGCCGCAGCCCGGTGGCGTTTTTCCAAAGCTTGATCAAGCAGCCGGTCGATTGGTCGAAAGTGGTTGTCAGCCTGGCGGATGAACGCTGGGTGCCGGTCGAGCATGCCGACAGCAACGCGGGCCTGCTTAAAAAGCATCTGCTCCAAGGCCCGGCGGCCAAAGCCCGTTTTGTCGGCTTGTATAACGCTGCAGCCACGGTAGAAAAGGCTGCGCTGGAGGCCGATCAGGGGCTGGCCGAGTTGCCGCCGATCGATGTGCTGATCCTGGGTATGGGCGATGACGGGCATACCGCGTCGCTGTTCCCCAATAGCCCGAATCTGAGTGAAGCCCTGCAACTGGACAACCCGCGTCGTTGCTGGGCGATGCTGGCGCCAACGGTGCCGCACCAGCGTCTGAGCATGAGTCGCAGCCTGTTGGCGAGCGCGAAGCACAAGGTGCTGTCGATCCAGGGCCAGTCCAAATTGAACACCCTCAACGAAGCGCTGGGGGGCACAGATGTTGCCGCCTTGCCGATTCGTGCCTTCCTGCAACCTACGTTAGAGATTTACTGGTGCCCATGAGCCAAGGATCAGCTGCCATGACAACAACAATTGCGAACGTATCGATGGCGGATAAAGTCGCCCTGATCGACAGCCTGTGTGAGCGAGCACGAATTCTGCCGGTGATTACCATTGCCCGCGAACAAGACATCCTGCCTTTGGCGGATGCGCTGGCGGCCGGTGGTCTGACGGCGCTGGAAGTGACCCTGCGTTCGGCGTTCGGCCTCAAGGCCATTCGTATCCTGCGTGACCAGCGCCCTGAGCTGGTGACAGGTGCGGGTACCGTACTGGATCGCCATATGCTGGCGGCGGCGGAAGACGCCGGTTCGCAATTTATTGTTACTCCGGGCATTACCCGTGACTTGCTCGAGGCCAGTGTTGCCAGCGACATTCCGCTGCTGCCGGGCATCAGCAATGCTTCCGGGATCATGGAAGGCTATGGCTTGGGTTACCGCCGTTTCAAACTGTTCCCTGCAGAAGTCAGCGGCGGTGTAGCGGCGATCAAGGCCCTGGGCGGTCCTTTTGGCGAAGTGAAATTCTGCCCGACCGGCGGTGTTGGTCCGGCCAATATCCGCAACTACATGGCCTTGAAAAACGTGATGTGCGTGGGCGGTAGCTGGATGCTGGACAGCGAATGGATCAAGAACGGCGACTGGGCCCGAATCCAGGAATGCACCGCTGAGGCGCTTGCCCTGCTGGATTGATGTTTTAGTTACGAATGTGTTGTGTGTTCTACGGTTTTTGGTGCGCTTGGTCGGCGCACCTTTTTTTTGCCTGAAAAATACCCGCTCCCACAAGGTTATGTGTGAGCTTGCGAAAGCCCGCGCAGCGCCCGCACCAGTTGGTTGATGTCATCCAGCGTGGTGGCAAAGCCCACTGTTACCCGGATACAACTGCCACACGCCGAACCGTTGCGGGCTACGGTGAACAGGTTGTAGTCCTTGAGCAGGCGATCAACCATCGGTTGTTGATCCTGCACATGGGTAAAGCGCAGCGAAGTGATTGCGCAATACAAGCGCGGATCATCGTTGACCAGCACTTCAATGCCCTCGATCTTGCGCGCCTCGCTGACCCACAGGTTGCGCAGGTAGTTGAGTCGGGCACCCTTGCCTCGGGCGCCACCCATCTCATGGTGTTCCTGCAGCACCTTGGTCAGGGTTAGCCAGGCGGGGATGTTGACCGTGCCATAAACGGCGCGGTTGCGCACATCCGGCTCGGGGTAGCGCTCATTGCCCATATCGGGGTCAATGTCGCCCAGGCGCTGGGGATCGATATACATCAGGCCCAGGGTCAGCGGCGCGCCAATCCATTTATGCAGGTTGAAACCGGCAAAGGCCACTCCCAGTGCCGGCAGGTCCAGTTCGATCTGCCCCAGGGCATGGGCACCGTCCAGAATCACGTCAACCCCATGCTCTTTTGCCGCCGCAACAATGGCCTCCACGGGCATGACCAGGCCAGTGCGATGGGTAACGTGAGTGAGCGCCATCAGCTTGATCCGCGGGTTACGTTCAAATGCCTGGCGATAGCTGGCCACCAGGCTTTCAAACGTGGCTGGGTGCGTGTGGGAGATTTCGATAAGTTCCAGGCCGCGTTGGCGTGCCACTCCACGCATGGCGTATTCGACGCTGTGGTATTCCAGGTCGCTGATCAGCAATTGATCGCCCGTTTGCAGGCCATTGTAGTTGCGGATCAATGATTGCAGGCCGTCAGACGCGCAAAAGGTCAGCGCCAGGCCGGCAGGGGCTACACCAAGCAACCCCGCCAGAGAGTCGCGAATTTCCAGGCCCTGAGTGGTATCGAAGTGCTGGCGCACAGGCACCGAGTTGTTGCGGTTAATAAAGTCGATATTACGCTGGTAGTCCTGTGCCACGTCGCGGGTCATACGCCCGAAGTAGCCGTTCTCCAGATTGATCGGGCCGGGCGCAAGGTCGTAGCGCTCGGCAATTGCTTGCCAGAAGTGTTCGTCGCGGGCGTTGTCTTCAATCCTTGGCATGGGGCAGCTCTATCAATGGCGGGGTTTGGGTTTTCCGTGTTTGGCGCGTAACGGGTCGAGCAGGTCCGACAGGCCGTTATGATCAATCTCTTGCATCAGGGCCAGCAAGCCGCCCAGTTCTCCGTGGGGGAAACCTTCACGGGCGAACCAGTTGAGGTACTGGCCGGGCAGGTCGGCGATGATTCGGCCCTTGTATTTGCCGAAGGGCATTTCACGAGTGACCAGCAGTTCGAGTTTTTCGGGGTTCATGCAGCGGCCCTTAGATGGGTAAAGCTGTGGAAATCAAAATACAGGCAATTTGCATGAAGGCCAATTGACAGATCATGCATATAAACCGGATACAGATTTTTTGATATTTATTAAGTCATTGATATTTAAGGATTTTATTTAATTATAAAACTGGCACGAGCCCTGCAACCTCTATTGCACGATCCTCAACCTTGTAAGGAATTGAACAATGACTGACCTTAATAAAGAAGCCATTAGCATCCTGAACGATCTGATCGAAACCAGCAAAGACGGCCAGGAAGGGTTTAAAAGCTGTGCCGAAGATATCAAGCACCCGGAGCTAAAGGCTCTGTTTGCCAAGCGTTCAGCCGATTGCGCTGCCGCAGCTGCCGAACTTCAGGCTCAAGTTCGAGCCCTGGGTGGTGACCCGGAAACCAGCACCAGCGTGGCCGGTGACTTGCATCGCCGTTGGGTGGATGTGAAGTCCGTGTTTACCGGCAAAGACGAAGAAGCGGTGCTCAACGAAGCCGAGCGCGGCGAAGACCATGCGCTGAAGGCTTATAAAGAAGCGCTGGAAAAAATCAGCAAGCACAACCTGGTCGGCATTCGTGATCTGGTAGAGCGTCAGTACCACGGCGTGCAACGCAACCACGATCAGGTCAAGGCGCTGCGCAATCAGGCCCGTGCCCGTGCATGATTAGCTTGAAGCTGTAGTTCCAAAAATGTGGGAGCGGGCTTGCTCGCGATGCAAAAACTCGATTGATCAGAATGATCGAGTTGATGCTATCGCGAGCGAGCCCGCTCCCACATTGCGTTTTAGCCAATGCTGATCGCAGGCAGTACCGGCAGGGTCACGGTTTGTTGCTTGCGTGGCGCAATGATTTCGGCCTCGCCATCAACAACGATTTCATCGCGCTGGTTGAACACGCGAGTAGCAATACGCACGCGGAACTTGGGCAGTTTTTCCAGGATTTCCAGGCGCACGGTGAGGGTGTCACCGATTTTCACCGGTTTCTGAAAGCTCATTTGCTGGCCGACATAGATGGTGCCCGGGCCAGGCAGCTCGCAGGCTACGGCAGCACTTATCAGCGCACCACTGAACATGCCATGGGCAATACGCTCCTTGAACATGGTGGCGGCGGCGAACTCGGGGTCGAGGTGCACCGGATTGTGGTCGCCGGACATGGCCGCAAAAAGCTGAATGTCACGCTCTCCGACGGTTTTGCTGTAGCTGGCTGTCTGGCCGACTTCGAGGGCTTCGTACGGGGTGTTGGTAACCTGAGTCATCTAGCGCATGTCCTGTGACGAGTGTTTGGTTTTAAAGCTATGATTTTAAAAGCTTTTTAGGTGTAAATCTGTTTTTCGCTCATTCGCTTCGCGACGGGCGGGAGTGGCTCAATGCCTGATTTAGCCACTTAATTACATCAGCCATGACTTCATCGCGGTTGGTTTCGTTGAAGAGTTCATGCCGCGCTTGCGGATACAGATTCAGTTGCAACTGACGATTGCCGGCATTTCGCAATGCCCTGGCCAGATCAGTGAGACGCTTGCCTTCACTCACCGGATCACATTCGCCGCCGATTATCAGCAGCGGCAGGCCCGGATCGATCTGAGCGAGATTGGACGCTTTGCTGATTTGCTGCAACCCGCCGAGCAGGTCGATCCACAGTTGGTTGGTGCACCGAAAGCCGCACAGGGGGTCGCTGGCGTAGGCATCGACCTGGGCCGGATCGCGGCTGAGCCAGTCATACGGCGTGCGATTGGGTTTGAAGGCCTTGTTGAACGAGCCGAACGACAACCATTCGATCAGCGCACTGCGGCCCTTGGCTCCCTGGCGCCAACGCTCTAGTCGGGCGATCAGGCTGGCTGCACGATAGAGCGCCACCGGCTGGAAATTCGAAGCACTCAGAATCACCCCTTGCAGGCTGGCACTGTGATGCATCACATACGCCTGCGCGATATAGCTGCCCATGCTGTGCCCGAGCAAAAAAACCGGTATGCCAGGGTGGGCCTGGCCGATATGCCGGCTCAGGCTGGCCACGTCGCTGACCACCGCGCACCAGCCATCATTGTCGGCAAAATAGCCCAGGGTGCCGCGCTCGGCTGTTTTACCGTGACCGCGCTGATCATGGGCATACAGGGCAAAACCGGCAGCACACAGGGCCTGGCCCAGGTGCGCATAACGGCCACTGTGTTCGGCCATGCCATGAGCCAGCAGGACAACAGCCCTGGGTGTACTGTCCGGCAGCCACTGGTTAACGAAAAGACCGCTGCGGTCATTCGCTTCCAGCCAGAAAGTCTCAGGGGTCATGGCATTTCCTTTAATTATTGTCGTACCAGTGTATAGCGCATTTGCAAGGGGGCCAGTTAACGGGCGTTTACCCGGCAATAAGATTCAAGATGTAAATGGCGAAGATCGCTGTATTTGCCTACAACTTTATAACTGTTAACGTCCGCAAGCTCCGCTTTTCATTCGACACGAGACGCGGCCAGGCACACTCAGGTACGAGGATAAAAACAATGCAACCTGATTTCTGGAATGACAAACGTCCCGCCGGTGTACCGCTGGATATCGACATGACGGCTTTTAAATCGGTTGTTGACGTGTTTGAGCGCTCCTGCAAAAAGTTTGCGGATCGCCCGGCCTTCAGCAATCTGGGAGTGACCATCACCTATGCCGAGCTTGAGCGCCACAGTGCCGCGTTTGCCGGTTATCTGCAGGAGTACACCGATCTCAAGCCGGGCGACCGTATTGCCGTACAAATGCCCAACACCCTGCAATATCCGATTGCCGTGTTCGGAGCCATGCGTGCAGGCCTGATTGTGGTCAATACCAACCCGCTCCACACCTCGCGCGAGATGCGCCATCAGTTCAAGAGCGCCGGGATTCGGGCGCTGGTGTACCTGAACATGTTCGGCAAGCGGGTACAGGAAGTGCTGCAAGACACCGAAATCGACTACCTGATCGAAGCCAGAATGGGCGACATGATGCCGGCCGCCAAAGGCTGGATCACCAACCTGGTGGTCGACAAGGTGAAAAAACTGGTGCCTGCCTATCAGTTGCCCCAGGCCATTTCCTTCAAGAGCGTCTTGCGCCGGGGCGCGGGGCAGGTGATCCGCCCGTTGGCGGTAACGCTGGATGATATCGCCGTCCTGCAGTACACCGGCGGCACCACCGGCCTGCCCAAGGGCGCGATGCTCACCCATGGCAATCTGGTCGCCAATATGCAGCAGATTCGTGCGTGCCTGTCCCAGCATGCCGAAGATGGCCTGCCGATGTTCAAGGACGGTCAAGAGATCATGGTGGCACCGTTGCCGCTTTACCATATCTACGCATTCACGGCCAATTGCATGTGCATGATGGTTACGGGCAATCACAACCTGTTGATTACCAATCCGCGCGATATCAAGGGTTTTATCAAGGAGCTGAAAAACTGGAAGTTCTCCGGGTTGCTGGGCTTGAACACCCTGTTTGTGGCTCTGATGGACCATCCTGACTTTAAAGACCTGGATTTCTCCCACCTCAAGCTCACCAACTCAGGCGGTACTGCGCTGGTCAAGACCACAGCTGAGCGTTGGGAAAGGCTCACCGGCTGTCGCATCGTCGAAGGCTATGGCTTGACTGAAACCTCACCGGTGGCCAGTGCCAACCCTTACGGCCCGCAGGCGCGTCTGGGCACTGTGGGCATGCCGGTACCGGGAACGCTGATGAAGGTGATCAGCGATGATGGCAATGAGGTTGGGCTGGGTGAGCGCGGCGAGCTATGCATCAAAGGCCCGCAAGTGATGAAGGGTTACTGGCAAAACCCCGAGGCTACGGCCGAGGTGCTGGACGCCGAGGGCTGGTTCAAGACCGGCGATGTCGCCGTGATTGATCCGGACGGTTTTGTCCGCATCGTCGATCGCAAGAAAGATCTGATTATCGTCTCAGGCTTTAATGTCTACCCCAACGAAATCGAAGATATCGTGATGGCACACCCTAAAGTGGCCAATTGCGCAGTTATCGGCGTACCTGATGAGCGCACGGGCGAGGCAGTCAAACTGTTTGTGGTGCCGCGTGCAGGCGGGGTGACCGTTGAGGAGCTCAAGGCCTACTGCAAGGAAAATTTCACCGGTTACAAGGTGCCCAAGCAAATAGTGTTGCGTGATGCTTTGCCCATGACGCCGGTGGGAAAAATCCTGCGACGGGAGTTACGGGATACCGCCTGATTCGTTCATCATGGCGACAGACGCTCGCAGGCTGAAAGGCCGCGGGCGTTTTTTTATGCCTATGATAAGGGGCTGTAATACCTGAGATAGAGGGGTTTATCGGTTAATAGAGTGTTTATACTAATGATGACTTTGGATTGTCCTACAGTCAGGTTGGTTACTCTAAACCCGGTTTTTGGCTCTAGGCGGCCTTTGGCAAAGCTGCTACTCTCGGCGCGCTTTGTGACTTCAGGGTAAGTGAAAGTCAGAGCTGTCCATTATAAAAATCAAACAAATAAGAACCGCACCCGATGCGGTGAAGAATTCGCGACGCTGAGGAGTGGGCTTCCATGATTGAAGGCTTTTGGAAGGATAAGTACCCAGCTGGGATTGCTGCTGAAATCAATCCAGATGAATATCCAAATATTCAGACGGTACTGCGGGAATCTTGCCAGCGTTTCGCCGATAAACCGGCGTTCAGTAACCTCGGCAAAACCATTACCTACGGTGAGCTCTATGAGCAGTCGGGCGCTTTTGCAGCCTGGTTGCAGCAGCACACCGACTTGCAGCCGGGCGATCGCATCGCCGTGCAGCTGCCCAACCTGTTGCAATACCCGATTGCTGTGTTCGGAGCCATCCGCGCCGGTTTGATTGTGGTCAACACCAACCCGCTGTACACCGCGCGGGAAATGGAACACCAGTTCAAGGATTCCGGTGCCAAGGCACTGGTGTGCCTGGCGAACATGGCGCATCTGGCTGAAAAAGTCGTGCCCCAGACGTCGGTCAAGTATGTGATCGTCACCGAAGTGGCTGACATGCTGTCGCCTTTCAAGCGGGTGCTGATCAATAGCGTCATCAAGTACGTGAAAAAGATGGTCCCTGCTTATCATTTGCCACAGGCCGTCAAGTTCAACGACGTGCTGAGCAAAGGCCAGGGCCAGCCGGTCAAGGAAGCCAGCCCGGTGAGCAGTGATGTTGCCGTGCTGCAATACACGGGCGGCACTACCGGTGTGGCCAAGGGCGCGATGCTGACCCATCGCAACCTGATCGCCAACATGTTGCAGTGCAAGGCATTGATGGCCTCCAACCTCGATGAAGGTTGTGAAATCCTGATTACGCCTTTGCCGCTGTATCACATCTACGCCTTTACCTTTCACTGCATGGCGATGATGCTACTGGGCAATCACAACGTATTGATCAGTAACCCCCGTGATTTACCGGCGATGGTCAAAGAGCTGTCCAAGTGGAAATTCACCGGTTTTGTCGGCCTCAATACCCTGTTTGTGGCGCTGTGCAACAGCGAGGCGTTCCGCAAGCTGGATTTCTCGGCCCTCAAAGTGACGCTCTCGGGTGGCATGGCCTTGCAACTGTCGGTGGCCGAGCGCTGGAAGACCGTGACCGGTTGCCCGATCTGCGAAGGTTATGGCATGACCGAGACCAGTCCGGTAGCCACGGTCAACCCGGCCCAGAGCATTCAGATCGGTACCATTGGCATTCCGGTGCCTTCGACCCTGTGCAAAGTGATTAACGATGCCGGCGAAGAGCTGCCGCTGGGTGAAGTCGGCGAGCTGTGCATCAAGGGCCCGCAGGTCATGAAAGGCTACTGGGAGCGTCCTGACGCCACCGCCGAGATCATGGACAGCGAAGGCTGGTTGAAATCCGGTGATATCGCAGTGATTCAGCCTGATGGCTACATGCGTATCGTTGATCGCAAAAAAGACATGATTCTGGTGTCGGGCTTCAATGTTTACCCCAACGAGCTGGAAGACGTGATGGCCTCCTTGCCGGGCGTATTGCAGTGCGCTGCAATCGGTATTCCGGACGAGAAGACCGGTGAGCTGATCAAGGTGTTTATCGTGGTCAAGCCGGGTATGACGCTGACCAAGGAACAGGTCATGACGCATATGCGTGCCAACCTGACGGCTTACAAGGCGCCCAAGTTCGTCGAGTTCCGCGACAGCTTGCCGACCACCAACGTGGGCAAGATCCTGCGTCGTGAGTTGCGAGACGAAGAACTGAAAAAGCTGGGCCTCAAGAAGTAACAGGCCTGGATACGAAAAATCCCCGCAATGCGGGGATTTTTCGTTTTGATACGGTGAAGGTCTGTTGTAGCAGCTGCCGAAGGAACACTGCAACTGTGGGAGCGAGCCTGCTCGCGAAGGTCGTTCGCGAGCAGGCTCGCTCCCACAATAGGGCTTGACCTGCAACAGAGTATCTACAGGTCGGCCACAGGTTTTGGCCTTTGGGTTTATTTCTGTAAAAACTGTGCGAAGTTGACGCCAGTACCTGTAGGACGCACGTCCTGCAGATAGGAGTCCTTGTCTGCACTCAACTCCAGGCTCATGGTCGGCGTACGCTTGTGCGTTGCACGTACTACCATGCCTTCGCGTTTTTCACGCAGGAATGCAGTCGTTACCTTCAGGTGCAGCAGTTCGTCGGTGCTTGGGGTGTGCAGGAGCAGATGCACCCATTCGTACTGGCCGACGGCCAGGCGCGCCAGCGGAATATCGAACCACCAGATGTTCTTGTTGGTGTTCAGTGCGGCGAAATGGCAGTTGTTGACGCCGAGTACCGCGCCGCCGAGTTCCTGGTTCCTGCGGGCAATAGCCAGCTTTTTATCGAGTTTCATAACCTTCCTACAATTGCGGATCTTCAGCGCCATAGCCTGAATACGTCGCGTATTCTCGGGGGTTAGCGGGCAAACATAAAGCCCAACCTGCGCTGATCGACGAAATGATGGGCAGAAAATAAATGAAACTCGATGCCGGACCACAAGGTCAATGTTGGGTTGGCCTTTTTACGGGTTTGGCGATCCGGTATTTTCAAAGTCGCCAATTGGGCTACTTTTAGGTAAAACCCTTCGCTTGGAGGCGTGTTGACCTCATTAACGGTGCGGCGAAAGGAGACGCTATGTTATTCCCAGGCTTGAACGGCCTGCCTTTGGGCAAAGTCTTGATCCGAACGGTCAAGGAATTTATCGACGATGAAATGTCGACCTACGCCTCGGCGCTGGCCTATCAAATGCTGTTTTCGTTATTCCCTTTCATTCTGTTCCTGATTGCATTGATCGGTTTTTTGCATCTGCCAGACTTCTTTACCTGGTTGCGCCTGCAGTCCGAACTGGTACTGCCGCCGCAAGCGCTGGAGCAGGTCAACCCGGTGATCGACCAGTTGCAGCAATCCAAGGGCGGATTGCTTTCGGTAGGTATCGTCATTGCGCTATGGACGGCTTCTGCGGGTGTGCGCCTGATGATGAGCGCAATGAATGCTGCCTACGACGTGGTTGAAGGGCGCCCTGTCTGGAAACGTTTTCCGCTGTCGATTTTCTACACGATCGGCATTGCCGGCATGCTGCTGGTCGCCGCCGCACTGATGGTGCTCGGACCGCAGGTGATGAGCTGGCTGGCGGGGCAGGTGGGGCTTGAAGACTTTGTGGTCACGCTGTGGACCATCCTGCGCTGGCCGGCGATTATTTTGCTGATGATGGTGGCAGTGGCGTTGATGTATTACGTGATGCCCGATGTTGAGCAGAAATTCCGTTTTATTACCCCGGGCTCGGTGCTGGCGGTAGTGGTCTGGATTGTGGCTTCCTTGGGGTTTGCCTTTTATGTCAAAACCTTCGCGGACTACAACGCCATGTATGGCAGTATCGGTGCAATCATCGTGCTGTTGCTTTACTTCTACATTTCGGCCGCGGTGCTGTTGCTGGGCGCTGAAATGAATGCTGTGATCGAACATATGTCGGCTGAAGGCAAAAATCCGGGCGAGAAGACATTCGATGAGTCTGCCGACCCTGATCCAAAGCAGCATGTCTCCGGCCTTGGCCGCGACCACTCCCTTAAATCCACTTCTGATGAAACCTGACCATGATTCGTGAAATCCTGAAAATGGGTGATGAGCGTTTATTACGTGTGGCCCAACCGGTGCCGGATGAGATGTTCGACACGCCAGAACTCTGGCAACTGCTCGACGACATGTTGCAGACCATGGAACACGCTGGCGGCGTGGGCCTGGCAGCGCCGCAGATTGGCGTTGACCTGCAGCTGGTGGTGTTCGGTTTCGAGCACAGCGAGCGTTACCCGGATGCCGAAGCCGTGCCGCAGACCATTCTGATCAACCCGCTGATCACGCCGCTGAGCCCGGCAGTTGAAGAGGACTGGGAGGGTTGCCTGTCGGTGCCGGGTCTGCGTGGGGTCGTGGAGCGCTTCCACAAGATCCGCTACGAAGGTTTCACCCCCAAGGGTGAGCCAATCGTACGGATTGCAGAGGGGTTTCATGCGCGGGTCGTGCAGCATGAGTGCGATCACTTGATCGGTCGTCTGTATCCGTCACGGATCAAGGACTTCAGCAAGTTCGGTTTTATTGAGGTGCTGTTTCCTGATCTGGATCCGCACACCAAGGAGTAAGGCCCATCGCTATCATCGCTTTGTTGCGTTGATAGCGAACCAGCCGCTCATGCAGGGCATGGGGCAATTCCACGTCCAGGCTAAACCCCAGCTTTTCATAAAACCCCTGCAACTGCGGGTCGCAGAACAACCAGATCGGGCCATCGACGGCAGCTATTGCCTGGCTGACCAGATCGCCAGCTACCCCTTGGCCGCGTAGCGCTGGCGCGACAAAAAGCCCGGTCAGCCAGTGGCCGTGAGCCATTGGCCGCAAACATAAACCGGCAATAATCCCCTCTTTGCGGGCGACCCATAACTGCGCTTCCCTGACCGCCTTCATCGATGATTGATGTGTGCGATAAAACTTGTTCATCAGTGGCCATAAAGCCGCTTCAAGCGGGGCGTAAATAATGGCAGTCATAAGTCCACAGGCTCGGGGGAGGGGCGCGCAGTATAAATAACTAAAAGGCAGATTTCTGCGGGTTATCTGAATAGTGTGGGTGATCTGTATTCGGAATTAAAGGGTACACATACGCATTCATTTCGAAATAACCGACTTTAAATGAAAGTTCACCATGGATCAGTGCTATACCTCAGTGAACAACCCTGGTTACTGGAGTGCATAACATGTCCAAAGGTATGGATTCAAAGAAAGCAGCGAAGAAAAAGCCGGCTAAAACAGCCGATGAAAAACGCGCTGACAAGAAAGCCAAAAAAACTGACACCGGATTGTTTGGTCATTAAGTGGATTTACCGGGGCTCGCTCCTCGGGGCCCTGTCACTTTTAATACTGCATCATCCATTTGGTAAATTTTTAAAGCGTGAGCGTTCCGTCGCAGGTTGATGGCCATTTGCTTGCGCGCGTCATTTGGCTAGCTATGCTCCATGTTTACGGGGTCGTAGCCATAAGTGCTCAAACCCTCGAAGTGCGTACAGCTCTAACGTTAAGAGTGAGATACCCAGCTGATTGGCTGCGTCTTGAAACTTTTGAATTATCAATAGACAGCACCTCCAGGGATTGAGCCATGTTTAATTCGCATCGCAAAGCCGATCTGCTCGAAAATCAACGTCTTAGCGGCTTATTAAATGACATGGCCGCTAAAGTGCAGGCTATCAGCCGTTCCATGGCAATTATTGAGTTCGCCCCTGACGGCACCATTCTGGATGCCAACGAGAATTTTTGTCGGGTTGTGGGTTATTCCGCTGACGAGATTCGGGGCAAGCACCATCGGCTATTTTGCGAAGCGGCTTACGTTAAATCCAGTGAGTACAACAATTTCTGGCGGGACCTGGCCCGAGGCGAACCTTTGAGCGGCACCTTTTCACGGCTCGACAAGGCGGGGCGTGAGGTGTGGCTGGAAGCCAGCTACATGCCCATCGTCGGCGCTGACCAGCACGTTGTGCGTGTCATCAAGGTGGCTTCGGATGTCACAGATCGAATCAATAAAGAACACGAAACCCAGAGCATCGTAAACGCCCTGAGCCGGTCGATGGCGGTGATCGAGTTTTCACCGGATGGGCGGGTAATCAATGCCAACCAGAACTTCCTCGACACCATGCATTACTCGCTGAGCGAAATTGTCGGCCAGCATCACGGCATGTTCTGTCGTCGAAGCGAGGCCGAGTCAGCCGGCTACAAGGCTTTCTGGGCCTCGCTCAATCGCGGCGAGTACCATTCCAGACGATTTGAGCGGGTCGACAAACACGGTCATACGGTGTTTCTCGAGGCCTCCTATAACCCCATCTTCGATGCCAGGGGGCGCCTGTACAAAGTGGTGAAATTCGCCAGTGATATCACTGCTCAGGTCACCAACCTGCAGACTGCCGCCGAATCGGCCCACAGCACTTCGGTGCAAAACGATGCCTGCGCGCAGAAGGGCTCGCAGGTGGTGCAGCAAACCGTGCAAATCATCGAGGCCATTTCCAAAGACCTTAATGAAGCAGCGCAGAGCATTGATGCGGTAAGCAAACAGTCGGACAGTATCGGCAAGATCGTGCAGACCATTCGTGGTATTGCGGATCAAACCAATTTACTGGCGCTCAATGCCGCGATCGAGGCAGCGCGGGCGGGGGAGCACGGGCGCGGCTTTGCCGTGGTGGCCGATGAGGTCAGAAGCCTTGCGGCGCGCACCAGTGCGGCCACCCTGGAAATTGTCGAAGTGGTGCGTCGAAATCATGATCTGTCGCTGAGCGCTGTGACCAGCATGCAGTCGAGCCTTAGCCGCACAGGGCTTGGTGTTGAGCTGGCAAATGAGGCCGGGGAAGCGATTCTGGAAATCCAGCAAGGCTCCCGGCATGTGGTCGATGCCATCAGCCAGTTCAACTCGACGTTGCAACTGCATTAAAGCTGTACTGTGTACATGATGAGGGTGAGGGGCTTTAACTGCTTTCACGCACCATCAGTTCAAAGCCCATGTCCTGAACAGGGTTGGCAACTTTATTGCCTGCCATCAGTGTCAGCATCTGCTCGGCTGCGCGACGGCCAATGGCTTCCCGGGGCGTACGAATACTGCTCAGGCGAGGCACCATAAACTCTGAAGACGGGAGGTCGTTAAAGCCCAGTACGGCGATTTGCTCCGGGATTTTGATGCCGATGCGTGCAGCCTCAAGCAAGGCGCCCTGGGCCAGGTCGTCGTTGCCGAAAAAGATCGCATCCACTTGTGGATGGCTGGCGAGCAATTGCAGGAACAATTCGCCCCCCAGGCCAACCGAAGACGGACGTGGCGTCAGTACTTCAAGATCAGGGTTGTACAGTCCGGCTTCCTGCAAAGTGCGGCGATAACCCTCACCGCGCAGCAACGTGCGTTGATCGAGCTGGGCGCCGATATAGGCCAGATGTCTGCGGCCACGGGAGATCAAGTGCCGGGCAGCTGTTTCACCGGCCTGCAGCTGTGAAAAGCCGACGCAGTTCAAGCCCTCGGCGGCATCCAGCTCCATCATGTACACGCAGGGTACATTGCTGGTCTCGATCATCCGCCGTGAGCTTTCCGAACGATCAAAACCGGTCAGCAGCAGGCCTCGGGGTTGGTAGGCCATATAGTTGCGCAGCAAATTTTCTTCTTCGTCACGGGAATAGTGGAAGTTGCCGATCAATACTTCAAAGCCACGGGGGCGCAACACGTCATGGATGGCTTCGAGGGTGTCTATAAAAAGCAGGTTGGACAGCGAAGGTACCAGCACCACGACAGAATGACTCTGCGCCGAAGCTAGCGCGCGGGCGGCGGGATTGACCACATAGTTCAGCTCGTCGGCAGCAACACGGACCTTTTCGGCCAGCTCCGTGGCAACGCTGCTGATACCGCGCAGGGCTCGCGAGGCGGTGATGGGGCTGACCCCCGCAAGGCGGGCAACTTCGTTAAGGGTGGGGCGACCCGTGGTCCGGGTGTTTTTATCGTTTTTGGAGGTGGTCATCAGGGCGGCTTGCCAAACAAAAAACAAGTCACTAAGGTAGCGCTGTCCTGGCGGACCCGCAATTGCCTGATTGCGTGTAAATCAGTTACCCCAGCTTTGTATGTCGAGAGCGTCTCCGCGTCTCCCCATAAAAATGAGAAATAGACGTCGGTAGCCTAAGCTTTGTGCTTTGCTTTCAAGTATTGAACGCATGAACAAAGACAGCGCTGTCTACGGACTGAGGTGTTTCATGAGTCAACCTATCACTGCTCTGGTCATCATGGGTGTTGCCGGCTGCGGCAAATCCAGCGTTAGCCAGGCATTGTGCCAGCTCAATGGCGCGACCCCGATTGAAGGCGATGCGTTTCACCCGGCGGCCAACATTGCCAAGATGAGTGCCGGTATTCCCTTGACCGATGAAGACCGTGCCGGCTGGCTTGACAGCCTGTGCGACGAATTGCGTCGTGCGGTTGCCAGTGGTCAGCGCCCGGTGCTGACCTGTTCGGCACTCAAGCTGCGTTATCGCGAGCGTTTACGCAGTGCGGTAGATGGTCTGGGTTTTGTGTTTCTGGAGCTGACCCCTGAGGTGGCGGCTGCCCGGGTGGCCGATCGTCCGGGGCACTTTATGCCCAAGACCCTGATCGACAGCCAGTTCGCTGCGCTTGAATCACCGACCAATGAATCCTTGGTGCTGACTCTGAATGCAGCCCAGATGAACGTTAAGCAATTAGCAAGCGCCGCCCGAGATTGGTGGTGCGAGCAGACGGTAATGGCAACTTCATGATGTTGTTTCAAACAGATAGCGCTATCTGCCTCGGCTGTAGCGGCACCCCCGTACTTGATAACAACAAAAAGGCAGGAGACGCCCCATGCTAGGCATGTCCCATAATACGTTTCTGCTGCTTGATGCAGTGGTGACCATTATCGGCCTGATCGTACTGATCACCCGATTCAAGCTGCACCCCTTTATTGCCTTGATCATCGCCTCTGCGTTTCTGGGGCTGACGGCCGGCATGCCTGCCAACCTGATCATCAAGTCGTTCCAGGACGGTTTTGGCGGCGTGTTGGGCTTTGTCGGGATCATCCTGGCGCTGGGCACCATGCTTGGCAAAATGATGGCCGACTCCGGTGGTGCTGACCAGATCGCCCGTACCCTGATCCGTGCCTTCGGCAAAGACAAGGTGCAGTGGGCAATGATGTTTGCCGCCTTTCTGGTCGGTATTCCATTGTTCTTCGAAATCGGCTTTGTACTGCTGATTCCGTTGGTGTTTATCGTTGCGCGACGTACTGGCGTGTCGATCATCAAGATCGGTATCCCGCTGCTCGCCGGCTTGTCGGCTGTTCACGGGCTGGTACCGCCGCACCCGGGCCCGCTGCTGGCCATTGGCGTGTTTGGTGCCGACATCGGCAAGACCATTCTGTACGGCCTGATTGTTGCTCTGCCTACCGCGATCATTGCCGGACCGATTTACGGTACGTTTATCGCCAAGTACATTCCGGGCCATGCATCCCAGGACCTCATGGATCAACTGGCCAGTGAGCCGGAATCCAGCACCTTGCCGAGTTTTTCCATCACCCTGATCACCGTGCTGTTGCCGGTATTCCTGATGCTGCTCAAGACGTTCGCCGACGTGGCGCTGCCCGATGGCAACTTCTTCCGTGTGTGGATGGACATGATCGGCCACCCGATCAGTGCGCTGTTGCTGGCATTGCTGCTGGCGCTGTACACCTTTGGCGCCCGCCAGGGTATCGACTCCAAACGCATCCTCAAGCTGCTGGACGCGAGCCTGGCTCCTACCGCAGCGATCATTCTGATCATTGGTGCGGGCGGCGGTTTCAAGCAGATGCTGGTAGCCAGCGGTGTGGGTGACGTGATCGGCCATATGGCGGTAAACGCGCAAATCTCGCCGATTTTGCTGGCCTGGCTGGTGGCTGCAGTGATTCGTATCGCGACGGGTTCTGCGACCGTAGCGACCATTACCGGGGCGGGGATTGTGTTGCCGGTGGTGGACATGATTCCGGGTGTGAACCGTGAGCTGCTGGTATTGGCAACCGGCGCAGGCTCGTTGATCCTGTCTCACGTCAACGACGCAGGTTTCTGGCTGGTGAAGCAGTACTTCAATATGACCGTGGCTGAAACCTTCAAGACCTGGACCGCGATGGAAACCATCCTCTCGGTTGTAGGTTTGATCTTTATTCTGCTGCTGTCGTTGGTGGTTTAAAGCACCAATAAACCTGTGGGAGCTGGTTTACCAGCTCCCACAGTCGTTTTAGCCAGCGTTAAAGCCATCAGCGCGGAACATAGCGCGAATCCCACGCAGCGCCTGACGAATGCGATCCTGATTTTCAATCAGGGCAAAGCGCACATGGTCGTCACCGTATTCCCCAAAGCCTACCCCCGGTGAAACACAGACCTTGGCATCTGCCAGCAGCTTCTTGGCGAATTCCAGTGAGCCCAGGTGGGCGTAGTGTTCGGGAATCTTGGCCCAGATATACATCGAAGCTTTCGGGTTTTCGACCATCCAGCCCAGTTCGTGCAGCCCTTTGACGATCACGTTACGGCGCTGACGATACTGTTCGGCAATATCCTTCACACATTGCTGGTCACCCTCAAGTGCAGCAATTGCCGCCACTTGCAGCGGGGTAAAGGTGCCGTAGTCGTGGTAACTCTTGATTCGCGCCAGAGCATTGACCAGCTCAGGATTGCCCACCATAAAACCGATACGCCAGCCTGCCATGTTGTAGCTTTTGGACAGTGTGAAGAACTCCACGGCGATGTCCTTGGCGCCCGGTACTTGCATGATCGAAGGCGCTTTCCAGCCGTCATAGACGATATCGGCGTAGGCCAGATCGTGCACAACCAGCACATCATATTGCTTGGCCAGGGCCACCACGCGCTCGAAGAAATCCAGTTCGACACACTGCGCCGTCGGGTTGGACGGGAAGCCCAGGATCATCATTTTCGGTTTGGGGATGGAGCCGCGGATAGCTTTTTCCAGCTCGGCAAAAAAGTCCACGCCGGGGATCAGCGGTACCGAACGCACCTGGGCACCGGCAATCACGGCACCGTAGATATGAATCGGGTAGCTGGGGTTGGGCACCAGCACGGTGTCGCCCTGATCCAGGGTGGCAAGCATCAAGTGCGCCAGGCCTTCCTTGGAACCGATGGTGACAATGGCTTCGTGCTCGGGATCGATCTCAACGTTGTAACGGTCGGCATACCAGCGCGAAATGGCCCGGCGCAGGCGTGGAATTCCCCGCGAAGTCGAGTAGCCGTGAGTGTCTTCACGCTGCGCGACGGTGCAGAGTTTTTCGACGATGTGGGGAGGTGTCGGGCCGTCAGGGTTACCCATGCTGAAATCGATGATGTCTTCGCCACGGCGGCGGGCGGCCATCTTCAGCTCGGCAGTGATATTGAAAACGTAGGGGGGGAGTCGATCTATGCGCGCAAAGCGTCGCGGCGAACCTTGGTCTGCCATGTGTGCCTCTGATACGTAAGCGCCCGGAACCGTCCGAGCGACGTTGACCACTGCGGTGGTCTGGACGAAACAATACGGGCGCTGATGGCCTTTTGTCTAGGTGCTGTCAGCGTCTATTTTTCGCTGATCCGACCTGTATGTGGTTTTGTTCCTATACTCAGATGCTAGGTTTCCTACTTCCTCCATCGAGCATGCCCCATGGACCAACTAAAAAAGTTCGAGCTGTCAGCGCCGCGATTTGCCAAAGGCCAGTTTCAATTGATCGCGGGTTTGGGTGGCCGTTTCACTGAGGAGAGCGTTGATCGAATCCCGCTGTTATGGGAAAAATTCATTCCCGAAATCGGCAAAGTACCAAGCCAAATTGGCGATGAAACCTACGGTGTTTGTTGTAATCCTGATGGCGAGGGTGGTTTTGAATACATTGCTGGCGTGGCTATCAGCAAGCTTGATGATCTGCCTGAGCGGTATCGCTGGATTGAACTGCAGGAGCAGTCTTACGCGGTCTTTGAGCATCACGGGGCATTGGACACGCTTGGTCAGACCTTTCAGGCGATCTGGAAAGACTGGTTGCCAAATTCGGGCTACCAAGCCGCTGATGCGCCCGAGTTCGAGCGCTACAGCGCAGACTTCAATGCGGACACCGGTACGGGGCTGCTGGAAATCTGGCTGCCGATCAAAAAGCCTGCTTAGCTTGCCTGCAACTGCAGGGGCGGCATGGGGGCCAGCGACAGCACCAACCGTCGCTCACCACGATAGGCCTCGCCTTGCTCGACCCAGCCCTGGCTCAGATAAAAAGCCATGGCGCTGGTATTGAACGGGCTGACCGAGAGCATCAATTGGCGAATCTCGGGCCATATCTGTTCAATGGCCCTGGCCAGCTCGCGCAAACAGGCCTTGCCCAATCCCTGGCCCTGAGCACGGCTGTCGACCTGTAGTGCGTGCAAGGTGGCGCAGCCCGGCTCGGCCCAGTGGGCCAGAAGCGGCTCGCGCTTGAGAAGCAAAAATGCCACTGGCAACTCGTCGTTGAGCAGCACCAGCCCTTTGATGCCCGCCTGCGGCTGGACCGGCAACGAGTGCAGGGCAGACTCGATGGTGCCGCAAAAAGCAATCTGCTCAGGGCGAACTTCTATCTCGCGCAGTTGCTCGCGCTGGCGGGGTGTCAGGTCTTCATAAGCGCATAGGCGGGTGTTCATGTCGGGTTTCTGTCGAGGCGCAATAGGAGGCATCTGACAGGCAGTGTCAGTAGCCGCTGAACAGCGCGTCAGTTTCTACCCATCACGGTTCTAAATACAGATTTATTCGTGGGTCAGCGCCCGGTGCCGGACTTGCGGCGTAGAGAGGGCAGCAACATGCCGACGTTTTTTTGATAAACCCGGTACTTGTCTCCAAACAGCTCAACCAGATCTTTCTCTTCCAGTTGGGTGCCGATCAGAATGTAAAGGGTGCTTGTCAGTGCAAACACCAGGTGCCCGACACTCATCTCGGGCGTTACCCAGAAAGCGATCAGGAATCCCAGATACAACGGGTGACGCACGAGCTTGTAGAGCGCGGGGGTTCTGAATGCGTTGTTTACGGGTTTTGGTTGGCGCAGGGTGTCCAAGGGCTGTTTGACGCCAAACAATTCGAAGTGGCTGATCATGAAAGAGGCCAGCAGCACCAACCCCCATCCGAACCAGTACAGCGTGACAAGTAACCCCGCAAACAAGGGCGACTGTACACTCCAGACACTGATATCGATCGGCTGCCACAGCCAGCATATAAGCGCCAGCACCGCACTGGAGGCCAGGACATAAGTGGCTCGTTCAATAACTGGCGGTATGACATGACACCACCTGCGCTTGAAGCTTTTGCGCGCCATGATGCTGTGTTGCAGGGCAAATACGGTGATCAGCAGCACATCGACCACAAGCGCCCAGGGCCATGCCAGGCCTGGCCCCGAATCGATACTTTTCGGGACGGCGACATTCCCCAGAAAACCTATCAGATAAACAAATGTCAGTAGAAAAAACAGATAGCTGAACAGGCTATAGAGCAGCGCTGCGAGTTTTTCAGTACGGCTGGTTGAACGCGGTTTCAGCTCAATTTTGGTGTGCATGAACGACTCCTTTCGAACATGGCGAAATTTCAATTAAAACGTCTACAGCCAGTACCTTAGCCCCTATATGGCAAATGGCTAGCGTCGCGGCCGGGCGGTCATAAGATGTCGTCTCACATACCAGTCGAGGGCGTCAGAGCATCAGGGCAGCGCCATGCTGAAGGTGAAGACTGTGCCTTGGTCCTGGTCCGAGGTGACTTCCATATGGCCGCCGTGGGACAGGGCGATCTGGCTGGCAATATACAGCCCAAGGCCAAGTCCGGCCTGGGGAGTGTCGGTGGCCGGGCGTGAGTAGGGTTTGAACAAATGCGGCAGTTGTTCGGCCGGGATGGGCTCGCCCTGGTTGCAGATCCTCAGGGTGAATACCCCATTGAGTACCAGTGCCGAGATGTCAACGGGCCCGTCGGGGCAGCCATGGGTGATGGCATTGGTCAACAGGTTGGAGAGCAGTTGGGCCAGGCGGCCGCTGTCACAGCGGATGCCCTCAAGTGGCCCTATGTCTGAGCGGATGGAACGTTGCGCATGAACGTTTTGCAGTTCCGAGATGACATGGATGAAGACCTGGTCGAGATCGGGGCACTCGCGCAGCGTCAGCGGGATGCCGCTACCGAGCCGTCCGCGGGCAAAGTCCATAACGTCCTCAACCAGCTGCGAGGCACGGTTGCCGCAGCTCAGGATATGCTTGACCAGGACATCGGTGGAGGGGTCTGGGTGCACCCGTAGCAAGCGCTCTGCGGCTGTGGTGATGGCGAATAACGGGTTGCGCAGGTCATGGCCTATAACAGCGATAAATTGCTCGCGCAGCTCTGCGGTTTCACGCTCCTGCTCCAACGCGGTTTCTGTACGTTGCAGGTTTTCTTCGGCGTCAATTTGCAGCGACAGCAGGCGTGCGAATGACTCCATTGTGGACTGGATCGTACTGTTCCTGAGGCTTGCAGGCTCGGGGTCGAGTGCGCACAGGGTGCCGAAAAAACTACCGTCAGTGCGCCATACCGGAATCGTGATGTAGCTTTCGAAGCGATAAATCCGCGGCGTGTGATGGTGTTGGTACAGCGGATCGGCGCTGGCTTTATCAATGATGATCGGCAGGTGCGAGTTCATGCTTTCAAAGCACAGGGTGCTGACCAGGTCCAGCTCGCCACCGGACTGCAAACCGAAACCCAGCTTGTCGAGTACCGCGCAGGCGGTCCAGGTGGTCTGGGTGACACGGGCAACGGCAGCAAAGCGCATACCGGTCATTTCCGTAATCACCTGCAAGATTGCAGGTACGGCACTGATCCGGTTAATTGTCGCGATATCGTCAGCCGTGCCGTGCGTCATGGTAAAAGCTCGAGCTCAAAAAGATGATTCTAGCCAGAACACTTGAGCGCGGCACTTATTCCTAAGCAAGCGCTAAATAAAAAGGCCGCGCCACCCATGAAGAGTGGCGCAGCCTTTTATTCAAATCAACTTATGTGTCTTGTTTGTCTTGCAGCACTTCGCCGGTTTTTGCGTCGAGATCTACGTCCCATTTGATGCCTTTGGTATCGCGCAATTCAACTTCATACACCAGCTTGCCGTAGGAGTGATCAAGCTCGGTATCGAGAATGGTCGCGCCAGGGTGTTTGTCCAGTGCTGCTTGATTCAACTTTTCAAACGAGGTGATTTCACCCGATTTGATCAGGCCCGGGATATGGTCCGGGCGTACATCGGCCTGAGCAATACCGGCAGTCAGAGCCAGGGCAACAGTTGCAAATACCAGATTAAGTTTTTTCATGTTGAGTCCCTTTGGGTTGATCTGTTCAAGTGGGATCAGATTAACCGGCGCAACTTAACTCACCCTTAATTTTCGCCCCTTGCCGGCTTGCAGGTTTAAAAGCCATTTTTCTCCAGCAACTGATTGACGCTTTGTGGCACCGGGCGCTGGTAATACGTGAGCAACTCGCTGGCGCGGTTGGTGAAGATGCCGTCGACACCTGCGTCGATTGCCTTTTTGAAGTCAACGGGGGCATCGAGGGTGTAAACATGTACCAGCATGCCCCGGTCATGGGCGGCGCTGTTCATCCAGGGCTGGATCAGGTCGAAGTAGCTCTGGTCACCCCCGTGGGTCAAGGCTGCCGAAGGGCCTGTACCGATGGCACCGTTGGCCTTGGCAAAGTCGAGCCACTGGATGAATTCGGCTTTGTCCTTGGGTTGCTGTTTGGCGTAGTACGCGGCTTTATCCTTTTCGCCGGAGTCGGCGAAACTGACTGAGGTGTTGGGCTTCATGCCGCCTTCACCTACCCATAACAGCAGGATCTTCGGCGTGTCGGGCATTTCTTTTTGCAGCAGCTCAAGGCTGTTTTTGTCGAAGGTTTGCAACATGACCCGGCCTTTGCCCTGGCCGACCAGTGGTTTGCCTTCCGCCTCTGCCGAGGCAACGGGCTCAAGCCAGCCGCGTTCGCTCAACTTGTTTTTCAGATCGTGTTCAAGGCCCGGGAACTGCCTGGGCTCTTTGGTTTCGATGTAGAGGCCCGGTTTGTACTGTGGATTGCCCTGGGCGATATCGATAATTTCGTCCAGGGTCAGGATCGGCAGCCCGACATAGGACGGGCGCGCGCGATCCGGATAAGCCTGGTTGAACCAACTGCCGGCATCCAGGGTTTTAAGCTCGGCCAGGGTAAAGGCGCTGGCCGGGCTGTCCTTGCGTTGCGGAAACTTTTTGGCGACGTCAGTGGTGCGCAACAGGCTGTTGTCATGCAGCGCAAACAGAACGCCGTCCTTGCTACGTTGCAGGTCCATTTCCAGATAGTCAGCCCCCAGATCCCTGGCAAGGGTGTAGGCGGCAGCGGTTGATTCCGGAGCATCGAAGGACGCACCGCGATGGGCGATCACCGCCGGGCGCGGTATGCCGTGAGCGTTGGCCAGTTCCGCCTCGGTCGCATTGGATGCGCCAGCATTCTGTACGCCACCCAAGCCCAGGAGCAGGCTCAGCAGCAGGGCGTTTTTGCCAAAAGTGTCAGGCATTGGTTGAGTTCCTTTCAATCAGAAAAACAGAGGGTGTTTTTTAGCGGTTTTTCGTGAAGATGTGCAGTATTCTTGGCCACATCAACGTCCCCGGCAGAGGGGCAGGCAATCGAACTTGCGTGTAAACCACCGTCCCGGAGCCTTTCAGGCTCATCAGTGAGGTTTACCATGCGTATCACTTCGCAACTCATCTGTCAGGCCGCTGACCTACTTAGCGGCTTTGTTGGTTTCAATCGTAAGACAGGCCAGCACATTGTCCGTTTCAGTGAAGATTCATTTGGAATGGATGTCGCCGACGACAACATCACGCCCACCAGCGAATTTGTCTGGCAGGCCGATGGTGCTGGCACCATGACTCTCAAGCGCGAGTTGATTCAGTTGTTGCTGGATCAGAATATCGATGACCGCCTGAACATCACCGAGCCCTTGAGGGTGTATATGCAGCGCCAGGATGTGCCCGAGATCTCGGCCTTGCGTCGCTGCATCAGTTGAATAGCGCTGCCCGGGCCCTGTTTCTATACCGGATCATTGCTCAGCTGTGATTCAGCAAGGGTGTCTGCTGCGCCAACACTGATTTTGTTGCGCCCCGTATTCTTTGCGATATACAGCGCTTTGTCTGCCTCGTTCAGCCACGTGCTGGCCTGGAGGAGTTCGGGGCGGCAAGTGGCAAGCCCGATACTCAGGCTAACGCACAGGCCGGGCTCGTCGGCGTGTTGATAGTTGTCAATCACGTGGCGCAGCCGTTCCATGATTTCCCGGGCCTGGTCCAGGGTGCGATTGGGCAGGATGACGCAGAATTCATCACCGCCGTAGCGGCCTGCAAGGTCTTCAGTACGCAAATTGTCCTTGAGCTCCTTGCTGAGCTGGCGCAATACACTGTCGCCGACAATATGCCCGTAGGTGTCGTTGATCTGTTTGAAGTGATCGATATCAATCAGCGCCAGAGTCGCCGGAGAATTGCGCTCCAGACTTTGCTGGAAACTGAGTTGCAGCAGGTCTTTCCATGAGCCGTGATTAAGCAGCCCGGTCAGGCTATCGGTGCGGCTGAGGGTACTGAGGGTGCGTTTATGCTCGGCCAGGGTGATTGCCAGACCATAGCTGACCATGCCTACAGCAAAAGGGTAAAGAATCAGCACGGGTACGCAGGCATAGACCTGCAGGCTGGTGGTATGGGGTGTAAACGCAAAGCCGAACAGCAGCAACGCAACCAGGGCGCCTGCCAGCTGCGCCAGCGCTCCGCGAACCAGCAGTTTTGGCCCTCCGGCAGCCACGTTGTGCATGGTCATCATCGACACGATGATCACCGTAGGCAGCGGATTGAACTCGATAGCCGCCGCCCAAAACCCTCCGCACAGGGAATCAATCAAAATATTTCGACGTTCAGCCCGGTAGGGATAGGTTGCACGCGATGACAATTGATAGGCCAGGTGAGGCCATACGAACGCGTTTAGCAGCAGTAGTGGCCAAACCCATATGGATCTGTCGAGGGGGTAGAGGGCGGCCATTAGCCCGATACTGCCAAACCCTGAGCCAATCACTCGCGGCGCATAAATACGCTTGGCGAACGACAACCCTTTGCCTCTTTTATTGTCCATGTCTATCTGCGCAAGATGTGCGGGCGGAGTTTCTGGCAACTGCCGGGTACTGCATTATCGATTGTTGGCTGGTCGGTCAGCCTTGTCGAGAATACACCCCATCTGTTCCGAAAATTCTGAAACAGTTATGGGGACTAGATTAGCTTATTAAGTCGAGGGCAAGCTGCGGCGCAGAAGGATGCCAGTAGAATGTCGATCATCCTCTAACAGGCCTGTAAACAGAGTATTAATCACTTTTGACTGGAGCCTTCAAGCCATGGCACTCGACTCAAGCAGTGCAGAGGGGCCTAAGCCCGCTGAGCGTCATAAAGGTGCATTTCAAAATGCTGGCGTCAGGCCGCCTTCCAGTATCGGCAAAACCTTGGGCATTTTTTGGAGAATGATATTCCAAAAGCCTGCGAGCACTCGCCCTGCAGGTGTGATCCCGGTCAAACCGCTGACCCGTGAGCAATTGGACGAGGCTGCGGATTTCAGTGTGTACCGGTTGGGTCACTCGACTCTGCTGCTCAAGCTCAAGGGAAAGTACTGGTTGACCGACCCGGTCTATGCTGAGCGTGCATCGCCGTTCCAGTGGGCTGGCCCCAAGCGCTTCCATGCGCCGCCCATCAGCCTTGATGAGCTCCCGCCACTGGAAGCAGTGATTCTTTCCCACAATCATTACGATCACCTGGACCAAAAAACCGTATTGCAACTGGCCGCCAAAACACAGCAGTTTTTGGCGCCGCTGGGTGTGGGCGACTTGCTGGTCAAATGGGGAGTACCAGCCAGCAAGGTTCAGCAACTGGATTGGTGGCAGGGCACCCAACTTGCAGGTATCCGCTTTATCGCGACTCCTTCCCAGCACTTTTCAGGCCGCGGCCTGTTTGATCATAACCAGACGCTTTGGGCATCCTGGGTCATGATCATTGATGACGTGCGAATCTTCTTCAGTGGAGACTCAGGTTACTTCGACGGTTTCAAGCTGATCGGCGAGCAGTTTGGGCCATTTGATCTGACCCTGATGGAGACGGGTGCCTACAACACCGACTGGCCCGATGTGCATATGCAGCCCGAACACAGCCTGCAAGCGCACAACGACCTCAACGGGCGTTGGTTGTTACCTATTCACAACGGCACCTTTGATCTGGCTTTTCATGCCTGGTTCGAGCCGTTTGAGCGCATTGTGGCGTTGGCAGAGCAACGCAAAGTGCTGATTACAACGCCACAAATGGGTGAGGCTTTCAATCTGCTAACCCCTCACCGGGGCCGTGCCTGGTGGCTTGAGGTAGAAACCCCAGGGCAATAGGGCCGTATTTCACTCGATCAGAGCAAAATCTTCGCGCCCCATCGGGTCTGGTGTTGTGCCGCGAACATTTCCCCCGCGACCGGGGGTAAAGCCGGGAAAGAACACCAGGCCCTGCGCCTCAAGGCTATAGGCCAGGGCCAGCCGGGTTACGTCGCGAACGGGGGCTTGTGACTCGAAGCGTTCAATGGCCGAGACTGAAACCCCGGACTGCTCACTCAGGTACTCGCGATTCCAGCCCAGCATTTCGCGGGCCTGCGAGCAGTGCAGCGGGGTAAATTGATTGATGACGATACGTTCAAACGTACTGCGCGTGGCTGAATGAGGCATGGGTTTCTCCAGGGCTGAGTCAGTGCTTGAAAATGTACTGTGTTTTTATACAGCTATCTTGGTGCCGGAACAAACTCATTTTTTGATAAGTGCCGAGGGGCGAAATCTGTTGTCTGGCTGCATTTTTATGAGCTTTTGCGCGAAGAGCATGGGTCGAAAATTTCGATAGTGGGGTGGGTGTAATCTTTTCGCGGAAAACGGCCATGTTGCTCACGTCATCGCGGGGACACGGTTAGCAGAGCTTTCTTCGTGGCAATCAGAAACGTCCTAACTCTTTTATTTTAAATAAGCTTAAGACTGGTTCCCATATCAGGGATGTCCCAGTGCTTAGCCTGCACATTGACGCTATCAAAATATAATGCCCATAAAGTTTGCACACTTGTAACTGTTGTAGCAGCCATCACCTTCTACGAGGACACCCACGTTGTGTTCAGGGTGGGAGCCTTGCGGCGAAAATCAGTAATAAGTCAGTTGCAAAAGGTATCTGGGGTTTTCTCTGTAGCTGGGTGTGTGCGGTTAATGTAAAAGAGAACTTTTAAACAGTTTTTCAGTAGTCGGATGATGACTGTTTAAACGTTTACCCTTATCTGCAAGAACGGTATAAAAAAGATGATGGAAGCCATAGGTGAGCCCACCAACAGTATCAATCAACTCCTGTATTTGCTGTATGGCGGCAAAGAAGTTTATCGGCTTGAAGCAAAATTCAGTATTTTGTCGGCGTTGCGCTACAGAAAAGATCCGGCTGACTTTACGATCACACTGATGACTGATCAGCCTGAGGCATTTGATGGCTGGCCTGTGAGCGTGTTGCCTCTGAGCGTTGAGGTGCTGGACGCCTGGCAAGGGGCAGGCGGTTATTATCACCGGCGTAAGGCTTGCGCTATCCAGGCGGGCGTTGCGCTGTCTGGCAAAACCATTTTCGTTGATACCGATACGGTTTTTTTCAAAGACCCGGCCCAGTTGTTTAAACGGGTCTCTGACAATCATTTTTTGATGGATAAGTTTGAGTTGAGCTGGGCAGATGCTTCCCGGCGTCTGGGGTTTCGTAAACTGGTTACACAGCTCGACGCTGAAAATAAAGCCCCCGCACCGTGGTTGAAGCTGTTCAATAGCGGGGTTTGCGGGATGACCAAAACCAACGGTCATATTTTTGAAGGTGTAATTTGTTTGATTGATCAATGGGCTCATCATGGAGCAACACTTCTTACGATTGAGCAAATTGCTATATCGTTTATGCTGCATGGTCGAAAAGTGATTGCGGCCAATGACTGCATTAATCATTACTTCTCGGTGAAGCACTATCACCATGCAATGTACCGGGCTTTTTTTAATAAGCAGGGTGAGGGCTATCGTGAGGGTTTACCGCAAGCATCATTTGCCGTTCCTGACCGTCTTCCCAGGGTCTCACTGCGTCACCGTTTACAGCTGAGGTGGAAATTGAGGGGGCAATGCAGTACCTCTCGAAAAATTGCCAAACTCTATCTGCTGGGTAAGGCGGGTAGCCAATTACCCTATCTTGAGGCGTGTACGCCTCTTTGGTGGGCTGTAGCCGTTGAAGAACTGAGAAATCTGGAAGCTGCTGGAAAGTCTCACACGAAACTCGCCGCACTATGGCAGGCGGATTCCGGCTTTTTGAGTTTAATAAAGGGTAATTGAAAATTTCGATGCCAATAAAAAGGGCCAACATGGTTGGCCCTTTTTATTTACCCGGTGTGGCTTTAACCAACCCGGTGTATCAATCCCAGCTCAATGCACCGCCGGTTTGGTATTCGATGACCCGTGTTTCGAAGAAGTTTTTCTCTTTCTTCAAATCCATGATTTCGCTCATCCATGGGAACGGGTTAGTCGTGCCCGGGTATTCTTCTTTCAGGCCGATTTGCGACAGGCGGCGGTTGGCGATGAACTTGAGGTAGTCTTCCATCATCGCTGCGTTCATGCCCAATACGCCGCGTGGCATGGTGTCACGTGCGTATTCGATTTCCAGCTGGGTGCCTTGCAGAATCATCTGCGAAGCTTCTTCCTTCATTTCAGCGTCCCACAAGTGCGGGTTTTCGATTTTGATCTGGTTGATCACGTCGATGCCGAAGTTCAGGTGCATGGATTCGTCGCGCAGGATGTACTGGAACTGCTCGGCAACCCCGGTCATTTTGTTGCGACGACCCATCGACAGGATCTGCGTAAAGCCGCAGTAGAAGAAGATGCCTTCCAGAACGCAGTAGTAGGCGATCAGGTTGCGCAGCAGCTCTTTGTCGGTTTCGACAGTACCGGTTTCGAACTTCGGATCAGAGATCGAACGGGTGTATTTCAGGCCCCAGGTAGCTTTTTTAGCAACCGACGGGATCTCGTGGTACATGTTGAAGATCTCGCCTTCATCCATGGCCAGCGATTCGATGCAGTACTGGTAGGCGTGGGTATGGATCGCCTCTTCGAAAGCCTGGCGCAGGATGTACTGGCGGCACTCCGGGTTGGTGATCAGGCGGTATACGGCCAGTACCAGGTTGTTGGCAACCAGGGAGTCGGCAGTCGAGAAGAAGCCCAGGTTGCGCATCACGATGCGGCGCTCGTCGTCGGTCAGGCCTTCCGGGTTTTTCCAGAGGGCGATGTCGGCGGTCATGTTGACTTCTTGCGGCATCCAGTGGTTTGCGCAACCGTCCAGGTATTTCTGCCACGCCCAGTCGTACTTGAACGGTACCAGCTGGTTCAGGTCGGCGCGGCAGTTGATCATCATTTTTTCGTCAACCGCTACACGGGCGGAAGCGCCTTCGAGTTCGGCCAGACCTTCAGCAATGTCGAGGTTGTCCAGCGCGGCTTTGGCACGAATGATCGCGGCCGAGTCGGTAGCCGTGACTGCGCGGGCTTCCTGGGCAGCTACGCCGCCAGCGGCGTCGAGGCGGTCCATGTTGGCTTCGGTTGCGTGGCCTGCGTTGGCGCCTTTAACAGCGACTTCGCCTTCGTCTTCTTTGTCGAATTCGTCCCAGCTCAGCATGACGTGTCGTCTCCTGCGTGAGGGCCTGATAGCTGCGTGAAAACACTTATGGTTTGGTTTTTACGCGGCCATAGGCCACTTGGATCTAAGAAATGTTGCTTGCAGTAGCGTTGTGCTCACGCAAAAACATGAATGTGTACGTTGGCTTGTACCGCTGTCGTTCAGGGAAGGAGGTCGTGCCTGCACTTGCCCTGGGCCTTGAGGCCGTAGCAGCGTGGTTTTTTAGCCCGCGAAGGGGATATGCCAAGCCTTTTTGATGGCCGCAGTATAAGGCTTTTGCACAAGGTATTTCAGCCAGTTTTTTTGCTGGAGATGCGACGAAACGCCCTAAATTTGTCCAGGGCTTAAGCAAGGCTGCGGCTGGGCGAGGGTTTGCCGGGGCAGAAGTTTTTTTGTCATGGGTCTGGGCGACCAAATGACCTGTGGCATGAGCGGGAGGGAAGGGAGATTTGTTGCAAGGCAGACCACGCCCGGCAGCTACCGGGCGTCAGGTCGAAGCGGTGTTAGCTGAGACGATGGCCGTTGGTACGGTCATAGCCGTCTTCAGCAAAGCTGGCCGAGCGGGTGCTGTCATAGCCGTCTTCGGCAAAGCTGGCCGAGCGGGTGCTGTCATAGCCGTCTTCGGCAAAATTGGCCGAGCGGGTGCTGTTGTAGCCATCTTCAGTAAAAGTGGCGGCGTGGGTACGGTCATAACCGTCAGCGGCAAAAGCTGAGCTGGCCAGAACAGACAAACTGAAAGCCACTATCAAAGAACGTTTCATTAGATAATTCCCGGGCGATACATGCGCGGCGGGCAACGTTTCAAAGTTATATAAGCCAGGTTGAAAGTTGCAATTAAACACCGCGTTGGTTCGCGTGAATAAGTGAGTTGATTAACGCTGGAATAAATCGCAGGTTATTAATCAGCCGTTGGAGCAGCCGTTGCCCATGACACGGTATTCAAGGGTGTGCTGCTTGCCCTGCGAGTCTTCGTAGACCATCTGGGCTGGCACAACTTCGCAAACGCTGGGGATTTCGCTCATGGAAATCACTTTGGCGATGTCCAGTTCGGATGAGTAGGAATACTGTTCGACGGCAGGTTGCGGGTGCGCAGCTTGTGTGTTCACTTCCTCAGCCATGGCGGTCAGACACACACTGCTCAGGGCCAGAACTAACAACGCTTTCATTTCAGAGTTACCTGTTTTAGGTCGAGTGGGGTCACACAGCCCTTGTGAGGCTGTGCGTGAAACTGAGTATTGAAGAGCGACTTAACTTGCCTTCGTGGGGGCTGTAACTTGGGTTAATCGCGGTGCCTTGGTTGGCGAGATGAATTTTAGGCCTGTGCCGTGCGGGCATATAGAGGGAGTTTTGATAAAGACTGTTGACAGTTTCTGCAACAATCGTCGAAAACAGAGCTCATTTCTGACGTTTACAAGGCGCGTGACGAGCAGGAAATCGCTGTAAGTACTGTGCTTGAGCCTTGCGCAGAAAAACCATGACTTTTCTGCGTGTTTCTTACTACCAACGTCGAATGGATCTCACGGCCTGGCCCGGCTAAAACAGGGTCATAAAACAACAACTACAAGCATTGAGGTATGAAACATGAGTGCCGCTTCCCTGTATCCCGTACGCCCTGAAGTCGCTGCCAATACGCTGACTGACGAGGCGACCTACAAGGCGATGTACCAGCAGTCCGTCGTCAACCCGGATGGCTTCTGGCGCGAACAAGCAAAGCGCCTCGACTGGATCAAGCCTTTTACCACCGTCAAACAGACCTCTTTCGACGATCATCATGTCGATATCAAATGGTTCGCGGACGGCACTCTCAACGTTTCCTACAACTGCCTGGACCGTCACCTTGCCGAGCGCGGCGATCAAGTGGCCATCATTTGGGAAGGGGATGATCCTTCCGAGCAGCGCAACATTACCTACCGTGAGCTGCACGAAGAGGTGTGCAAGCTGGCCAACGCCTTGCGCGGTCAGGATGTGCACCGGGGTGACGTAGTCACCATCTATATGCCGATGGTGCCTGAGGCTGTGGTCGCCATGCTGGCGTGTACCCGGATCGGTGCAATCCACTCGGTTGTATTTGGTGGGTTCTCGCCAGAGGCGCTGGCCGGCCGGATCATCGACTGCAAATCCAAGGTAGTGATCACCGCTGACGAAGGCCTGCGTGGCGGCAAGCGTACCGCGCTCAAGGCCAATGTCGATGTGGCACTGACCAACCCGGATACCTCCAGCGTTCAGAAGATCATCGTGTTCAAGCGTACCGGCGGGGACATCGCCTGGTACAAGCATCGTGATATCTGGTACCACGACCTGATGGCCGTGGCCTCGACTCACTGCGCCCCGAAAGAAATGGGCGCAGAAGAAGCCTTGTTTATCCTTTATACCTCCGGCTCCACCGGCAAGCCCAAAGGTGTGCAGCACACCACGGGTGGCTATCTGCTCTATGCGGCGTTGACCCACGAACGCGTGTTCGACTACCGCCCGGGCGAGGTGTACTGGTGCACGGCGGACGTCGGCTGGGTGACCGGTCACACTTATATCGTCTACGGGCCATTGGCCAACGGCGCAACCACCGTGCTGTTCGAAGGTGTGCCGAACTACCCGGACATTACCCGCGTTTCGAAAATTGTCGACAAGCACAAGGTCAATATTCTCTACACCGCGCCTACAGCCATTCGCGCGATGATGGCCGAAGGTCAGGCGGCGGTTAAGGATGCCGATGGCTCCAGCTTGCGCTTGCTGGGCTCGGTGGGTGAGCCGATCAACCCTGAGGCCTGGAACTGGTACTACACAACGGTCGGCAAAGAGCGTTGCCCGATTGTGGATACCTGGTGGCAGACCGAAACCGGCGCTTGCATGATGAGCCCGCTGCCTGGGGCGCATGCACTCAAGCCAGGCTCTGCAGCGCGTCCGTTCTTTGGTGTGGTGCCAGGGCTGGTGGATAACCTTGGCAACCTTATAGAAGGGGCCGCTGAAGGTAACCTGGTGATTCTGGACTCCTGGCCTGGACAAGCGCGCACCTTGTATGGCGATCACGACCGGTTCGTCGATACCTACTTCAAGACCTTCCGTGGCATGTACTTCACCGGCGACGGCGCGCGTCGTGACGAAGACGGTTACTACTGGATCACCGGTCGTGTAGATGACGTGCTCAACGTGTCCGGCCACCGGATGGGGACTGCTGAAATCGAAAGCGCAATGGTGGCCCACCCTAAAGTGGCAGAGGCTGCAGTGGTTGGCGTGCCCCATGACATCAAAGGGCAGGGGATTTATGTCTATGTCACCCTCAATGGTGGCGAAGAGCCAAGTGAGGCGTTGCGCCTTGAATTGAAAAACTGGGTGCGCAAAGAGATCGGTCCGATCGCTTCGCCGGATGTCATCCAGTGGGCGCCCGGCCTGCCGAAAACCCGTTCGGGCAAAATCATGCGTCGTATCCTTCGCAAGATAGCTACCGGTGAATACGACGGTCTGGGTGATATTTCTACTCTGGCTGACCCGGGTGTGGTGCAGCACTTGATCGATACCCATAAAGGCATGAAGGTCGCGTAACATGGCCTGAAGGTTACCAAGCCCCGTCCGGCATAACCTGGCGGGGCTTTTTATTGGGCAACTGCAGATCCTGTGGGAGCCGACTATGTGTTACCGCAGATGTAACCGGTTGCCCGTTAGCGGGGCCTTCTGATACTCAAAGCACCGTTTTAGAGCCCTTTTCGGCTCCTGAATAAATAAGATGAAACGCTGCACTTGCCGGAATAGAAGGCTTTGCGAATAATAGGCCCGCTATTTGCAACTCACATAGGTTCTATGTCTTTTGCTCTTGCATAAACATGAAGAGCTGTCAATGCCTGGAGTCGCTTTTTTCGGTGCATCTGTAACTAGTTGTCGCATTGAAGAAATAACGGCTTGAAGCCTGTCGTTAGAATGCCGATCACCCGCTCGTCGTTGTTGTGCTGGTCACAGTGCAACGCCAGTAGGACGTGGCGCCGCATTCCCGGTTTAACCTCCGCATATTGGGCTCAGGCTCACTCTGCTTTTATTGCCTTTACCGATGGAGTCCTAAGATGAAGAAACTCGTGCTTCTTGGCGCCCTGGCACTGTCCGTGCTGTCCCTGCAGGCTTTTGCTGCTGACAAACCTCTGAAAATTGGTATTGAAGCGGCTTACCCTCCGTTCGCTTCCAAAGCCCCGGATGGCAGTATCGTGGGTTTTGACTACGACATCGGTAATGCACTGTGCGAGCAGATGCAGGTCAAGTGCGTGTGGGTCGAGCAAGAATTCGATGGCCTGATCCCGGCACTTAAAGTGCGCAAAATCGACGCAATCCTGTCCTCGATGTCCATCACCGAAGACCGCAAGAAGTCCGTTGATTTCACCAACAAGTACTACCTGACGCCAGCCCGCCTGGTGATGAAGGAAGGTACTGTGGTCAGCGACAGCCTTGATGAACTCAAAGGCAAGAAAATCGGCGTACAGCGCGGCTCGATTCACGACCGTTTCGCCAAGGAAGTTCTGGCGCCTAAAGGTGCCGTTGTCGTTCCTTACGGCTCGCAGAACGAAATCTACCTGGACGTGGAAGCGGGTCGTCTCGACGGCACCGTTGCAGACGCCACCCTGCTGGAAGACGGTTTCCTGAAGACCCCGGCTGGCAAAGGCTACGCATTCGCGGGCCCGGCATTCACCGACGTCAAGTACTTTGGTGATGGCGTGGGTATCGCCGTACGCAAGGGCGACGCCCTGAAAGACAAGATCAACGCTGCTATCACGGCTCTGCGTGAAAACGGCAAGTACAAGCAAATCCAGGACAAGTACTTCAACTTCGATATTTACGGTCAGTAATACATCGCAGCGGTACGTCCGAAATGGCGCAAGCGACAGAATCTCTGAAGTTTGCGCCATTTTTTATTCCCCCATTTTCGAGCTATTTTTTAGAGGGCCGGAATCATGTTGAAAGGCTACGGGGCTGTCATCCTCGATGGCGCTTGGCTGACGCTTCAGCTCGCCTTGTCGTCCATGGCCCTGGCCATTGTTCTAGGTCTGATCGGTGTTTCGTTGCGCTTGTCGCCGGTACGTTGGCTGGCTTGGATGGGCGATCTGTATTCAACGGTAATCCGCGGGATTCCCGACCTTGTGCTGATTTTGCTGATTTTCTACGGCGGTCAGGACCTGCTCAATCGCGTTGCGCCGATGCTGGGCTACGACGATTACATTGACTTGAACCCGTTGGCGGCCGGTATCGGCACCCTGGGCTTCATTTTTGGTGCCTACCTGTCCGAGACCTTTCGTGGGGCCTTCATGGCCATTCCCAAGGGGCAGGCTGAAGCCGGCATGGCTTATGGCATGAGTCCGTTTCAGGTGTTTTTCCGGGTATTGGTGCCACAGATGATTCGCCTGGCGATCCCTGGCTTTACCAATAACTGGCTGGTGTTGACCAAGGCGACTGCACTGATTTCGGTGGTGGGCCTGCAAGACATGATGTTCAAGGCCAAGCAGGCGGCTGATGCCACCCGCGAGCCGTTCACCTTCTTCCTGGCCGTTGCGGCGATGTACCTGGTACTGACCAGTGTTTCGCTGCTGGCATTGCGACAACTTGAGAAGCGCTACTCGGTAGGCGTAAGGGCGGCTGATCTATGATCTTTGACTACAACGTCATCTGGGCCAGCATGCCGCTGTACTTGAGCGGCATGCTGGAAACCGTGAAACTGCTGGGTATCTCGCTGTTTTTCGGCCTGCTGGCAGCCGTGCCGCTGGGGTTGATGCGGGTCTCCAAGCAGGCCTGGGTCAACTTTCCGGCCTGGCTGTTCACCTACGTGATTCGCGGCACGCCGATGCTGGTGCAGCTGTTCTTGATCTACTACGGGCTGGCCCAGTTCGAAGTGATTCGTGACAGCTTTATGTGGCCGCTGTTGTCCAGTGCCACCTTCTGTGCCTGCCTGGCGTTTGCCATCAATACCAGCGCCTATACCGCCGAAATCATAGCCGGCAGCCTGCGGGCCACGCCCAATGGTGAGATTGAAGCGGCCAAGGCAATGGGCATGTCCCGTTCCAAGATGTATCGCCGCATTTTGCTGCCGTCGGCCATGCGCCGGGCTCTGCCGCAATACAGCAATGAAGTGATCATGATGTTGCAGACCACCAGTCTGGCCTCCATCGTGACCCTGATCGACATTACGGGCGCTGCGCGTACCGTCAATGCCCAGTACTACCTGCCGTTTGAGGCCTACATCACGGCCGGTGCTTTCTACCTGTGCCTGACCTTCATTCTGGTGCGCCTGTTCAAACTGGCCGAGCGCCGCTGGCTGGGCTATATGGCCCCGCGCAAGGCCTGAGTCATGGAGCGTATCGATCACCTGCTGCCCTGGAGCAGCCTGGGTTCCGAGCGTCACTTGACGGTGTTCCGTTTCGGTGAAGGTGAGCGCAAAGCCTATATCCAGGCCAGCCTGCATGCAGACGAACTGCCGGGCATGCGTTGTGCCTGGGAACTGAAAAAGCGCCTGAGCGAACTTGAAGCCCGGGGTGCTTTGAATGGCGTGATCGAACTGGTGCCCGTGGCCAACCCCCTGGGGCTCGGCCAGTTGCTGCAAGGCAGTCATCAGGGACGTTTCGAGTTTGGCAGCGGCAAAAACTTCAACCGCGATTTCGTCGAGTTGAGTGAGCCGGTAGCGCAGAGGCTGGCAGGTCGCCTGGGGGATGATCCTCACGCCAACACCCGACTGATCCGTCAGACAATGCTTGATATATTGTCCGAGTTGCCAGATCCGGTCAGTCAGTTGCAAGGTATGCAGCGTGTTTTGTTGAGTCATGCCTGTGATGCAGACATTGTCCTGGATCTGCACTGCGAGACCGATGCCGCACTGCATCTGTACGCCTTGCCCCAGCATTGGCCGCAGTGGCGTTCGCTGGCTGCGCATCTGGGTGTGCGGGTTGGGCTGTTGGCTGAAGACTCGGGTGGCAGCTCCTTCGATGAAGCCTGCTCAGTGCCCTGGCTGCGTTTGCAGCGCCAGTTTGCCGATGCGCAGATCCCTTTGGCCTGCATGTCGACCACCCTGGAGCTGGGCGGGCAGGCGGACACCGGCCGCCCGCAGGCCGAGGCTTATGCCGAGGGCATTCTGGCGTTTCTGGCCGAACAGGGCCTGATCACAGGTGACTGGCCTGCAGCGCAGCATGAGGCATGTGAAGGCATGCCATTTGAAGGCACTGAGTTGTTGTTTGCACCGCACCCCGGTGTGGTGAGTTTTTTACGTCCGGTGGGCGCTTGGGTTGAGCCCGGCGAGCCGCTGTTTGAAGTGATTGATCCTTTATCTGACCGGGTCAGTACGGTATGCGCGGGCACCGCCGGTGTGTTATTTGCCGTTGAGCGACTGCGCTATGCCCAACCCGGTTTCTGGCTGGCTAAAGTGGCGGGGCGCAAGCCTTTGCGTCACGGGCGCTTGCTCAACGACTGACTGTTTTTGTGAGAACCGACAGCATGTACAAACTTGAAGTCCAAGACCTGCATAAACGCTATGGCAGTCATGAAGTGCTCAAAGGCGTTTCGCTGGCCGCCAAGGCAGGTGATGTGATCAGCATCATCGGTTCCAGTGGCTCCGGCAAAAGTACCTTTTTGCGTTGCATCAACCTGCTCGAGCAACCCCATGCAGGCAAGATCCTGCTCAATGGTGAAGAGCTCAAGCTGATTGCCAACAAGGACGGCGCGCTCAAGGCCGCCGATCCCAAGCAGTTGCAGCGCATGCGCTCGCGCCTGTCGATGGTGTTCCAGCATTTCAACCTGTGGTCGCACATGACCGCGCTGGAAAACATCATGGAAGCGCCGGTGCATGTACTGGGCATGTCCAAGGCCGAAGCCCGTGACAAGGCTGAGCATTACCTGCAGAAAGTAGGCGTGTCGCACCGCAAGGATGCTTACCCGGGGCATATGTCCGGTGGCGAGCAGCAGCGTGTGGCAATTGCCCGTGCGCTGGCGATGGAGCCTGAGGTCATGCTGTTTGACGAGCCGACCTCGGCCCTTGACCCTGAGCTGGTGGGTGATGTGCTCAAGGTGATGCAGGATCTGGCCCAGGAAGGTCGCACCATGGTGGTGGTGACCCACGAAATGGGTTTTGCCCGTGAAGTGTCGAACCAACTGGTGTTTCTGCATAAAGGTATTGTCGAAGAAAGCGGTGACCCGCGTGAAGTGCTGGTTAACCCGCAGTGCGAGCGGTTGCAGCAGTTTCTGTCGGGCAGCTTGAAATAACTGCAATTTTAAGACTGCCGCTGTGCACCAAAATAGGTCATGCTCCGCATCCCACGTAGCTGGCCCAGGCTGGGTGCACAGGTTTTATTCCCGTTTTCGTTCCGGATAGCACGCCATGACCGCCCATCGAATTGGTTTCCTCATTTGGCCCAGCACCAAAGCCTTGACTCTGGCGCTGGCCGAGGAAGCGTTGCGTGTTGCCCAGCGCGTGCATCCTGAAGTCGTCTACGAGTTGTTGTTCCTGCAGGCCGAGGCACCGCTTGAAGGTGCCTGGCAATTGCCGGGTGAGCCCTGGAACGGCAAGCTTGAAGGTTGCCAAAAGCTGTTTTTGCTGGCGGATGAGCCGCCTGCCGCCCTGACCTCGGCCCTGAGCAGTGCGCTCAAGCAACTGGTGCGGGCAGGGTGCGTGATTGGCGGGCTGTCGGCGGGTGTCTACCCGCTGGCGCAATTGGGTTTGCTGGATGGCTACCGTGCGGCCGTGCACTGGCGCTGGCAGGACGATTTCGCCGAGCGCTTCCCCAAAGTAATCGCCACCAGTCATTTGTTCGACTGGGATCGTGATCGCCTGAGCGCTTGCGGCGGGCTGTCGGTACTCGATTTGTTGCTGGCGGTGCTGGCTCGCGATCATGGTGCCGAACTGGCCGGTGCGGTGTCCGAGGAGCTGGTGGTCGAGCGCATCCGTGAAGGCGGTGAGCGTCAGCGTATCCCGCTGCAGAACCGTCTTGGCTCCAGCCATCCCAAGCTGACCCAGGCTGTGTTGCTGATGGAGGCCAATATTGAAGAGCCCCTGACCACCGACGAAATCGCCCAGCATGTGTGCGTTTCCCGTCGTCAGTTGGAGCGTATCTTCAAGCAGTACCTCAATCGCGTGCCGAGTCAGTACTACCTCGAACTGCGCCTGAATAAAGCCCGGCAGATGTTGATGCAAACCAGCAAGTCGATCATCCAGATCGGCTTGTCCTGCGGTTTCTCGTCGGGGCCGCATTTCTCCAGCGCCTATCGCAACTTCTTTGGTGCGACTCCCCGTGAAGATCGCAATCAGCGCCGTAGCAGCAGCCCTTTCGAGTTGTCTTCGGCCCCGGCCGAGCGCGGCTGAGGTCAGGTCAGCCTGGCTTTGGTCAGAGCCTGACGGGTCAACTGCCGGCTGAGCTCTTTGCGTTCATCGGCGATCTGGCTGTAGATCCGGTAGTAGAGCTTGTCATTCATGGGCTCGGAGGTGAATACCTGAGGCTCAGGCACTGCCAGTTTTAGGGCGAGTTCCTGCAGCTCGACACGCTGCCCTGCATGGCGCTGCTCCAGGCGCGTATCCGAGCGAACCCAATTATCCTGCAGCTCCCTGAGCTGCTCGAGCCACTCGGCCTTCTGTTCGAAGAGGCTGGCGTTGGCGTCCAGTTCCGAGGCGTAAGTTTTGTTCAGGTAGGTCTCCCAGAAGGGCACATCAAGGATCTGATTGACCAGCCCGTCACCGGCTTCGCCCTCATGAATCAGGCGATAGGCCCTGACAAACTCCGTATCGCCCACCTGGGCAGTCATCCTGTAGACCATGTAGTTGGGTACCCAGGGCAGTTCGAGGCTTGTGCTCAGCCGGGTCTGGTAGCCGGTGTGGACTTCGACTTCGTCGACCGTTCCGGGCGCACCATCGATCACTTCGCTGGTAAACCTCAAGCCCTGGCCGCCCTCACTCACAGGCCTGACGCGTTGCGCCACATCAGCCCGGGCAATGTCACCGATCTTGGCCAGCCGGGCCTTGCCGCGTGCCAGCGTTATCAGGTTTTTTTCCAGTTCCAGTGGTGTGCTTCGGGCGTTATAGAACTCATGGGCCATGGTTTCCAGGCCCATGGCATTGAATATCTGGGCGCCGGCGTCGGCGCAATTGGTGGGCGAACTGGCCATGGTGAACAGTAGCTCGCGCATGCGGGTGTCGTTACTGGCAGCATCGATCAAGCGCCAGACTTTCTGCGTCAAATCTCCCAGGCCTTCCTGATAGGCAATTTGGTCAGAGGGTGTTTCAAATACGTCCGGGGGGATTTCCATTCGGGCGATGACTTCAAAAAAACCCTGTGAGCCATGCTCTTGCTCTAGAGTCTCCCAGAGTTCCTGCATGGATACCTGTGACCCGGGAGGGCCGAACAACCAGAATGAGCTTTGCTCTGACCCTCGTGGCGGATAAGTGCGATGAGGGTCTAGGCCAAGGGCGCGGCGATACTGAGTGACACGGTCCTGACTCTCCAGGTCGAGCTTCTGGCGTTCAAGGCGGGCATTGGCAATCAACCAGGATTCGGCCGATTGATCGGGGTAGTCGGGCACGGTATGGATCTCATTGCCCAGCAGGTTCAATTTGAAAGCCTTCGGTCGTGGCTGGTCGAACAACCCCGGGGGCCATTGAGTGATGCGGGTGTTCTCCAGTACGAGTGTCCTGAGTTCGGGCATATGCCCCACGGCCAAAGGGCTGCCAAGAGGGTTGTGACCCAGATCAAGGTGTTGAAGACGGGTAAGGTGCTTGAGCTGACTCTGCATCCCGGCGTTCAGGGTCAGGCGGTTATGGGCAAGGTGCAGCGACCTGAGGTGCGGCAGTGTATCGAGTGTCTCGGGCAGGGTTTCAAGGTCGTTGGCGTTGAGCGAAAGTACCTTCAGATTGGGAAAGTAGGTCAGGAAGTCGCCCTGGTTTGGGGAAAAGCTGCAATCGTCGAGCCTCAGCAGGCCTACATGGCTCAGGGGGCGGCTTAAAACCAGGCTGTCGGTGCCGGCATGGCCGAATAGGGTGCTGCTGAAGTCCAGTTCGGCCACTATGGCAGCCTGTCCTGTTTTGTTGATATGGACCTTGTCGGCCGATAGCCAGGAGTTCTTTATTCTGGAGCCTATCAGGCGCCTTAAACCATGAAGGTTGGGTGGCAATGCGTTGTCGGTGGTGACGCCGATCGCAGCGCTGATCCAGTTGTCCAGTGTCTCGAAAAGCTGGTCTTTTTCCTCCTCGGTGGCGCGCAGGTGTTCAAGGGCCTGCTCGCTGTCGATTCGCGCCGTGATCAACGCTATCTCGTCGCTATTTCGATAGGGGTAGAGGGCCTTGACCCGTTCCTGCAAGGGATTGGCTGCAGGCGTGGTATTGACCCGGCTGCTGGCGGCGCCGCGCAACAGGGTTTCGCTTTCGGTTGCCACGCAAGCTGCCGGGGATGGCAGATCAAGTGCCGTTCGGATTTCACCGGGGGCGCTGTACTTATCTGCCAGCCATTGTTTGAAGTTCTGGCCAATGGCGAACCTGGATTTCAGGTGCTCGCTGTTGCGTTCGGGGAGCGCCTTCATCAGCGCACCGTGAAAGCGCGAGGCTGGATGCAGCAGGGCATGCTCGCCATCGTAGGTATCATAGGCGTCCGGACCTTTACGAACCAGTATTCGGGTGTGCCTGGCGTCCTTGGGGGCATGGCTGCAGCGCAAGGTGCCGTCAACGACCAGATCGCGCACCTCGAGATGAAGGTCGTGGATCGCATCGGTGTAGGTTTTCAGGATGTTTATGGCCAGTTTTTCGCCGTCTGGAGTCAGCAGGTCATCTTCAAGCAGTCCCTCCTGGGCGTGAGCTATGCGGGTTTGGTGTTCCAGCTCGGTGGCCAGATTTTTTACCCTCAGGGGGATTCTGCCATTCTCGAGGAGGGCGGTTTTCTCGAGCGTGCTGGTGGTCTCAAGCAGTGCTTGGGTGACAGGGGCGGGCAGGTGCGCAAAGGTGCTTTCTATCAATCGCGCTGCCGGGTTTTTTGTCTGGCGCTCCCTGGCGTACTGATGGTCGAAGATGTCTTCCCGTCGTTGCCGGGCGTAGTCGGACACCTTGGCCTGCAGGGTGTTGACGGCTTCTGTCTTTGCTGCGCGCGGGCCCAGCAGGGCATCGAGTTGTGGCGTGTTGAAGTTGTCGACAATCAGGGGCCACAGTTTGCCGTTCTTGATGTCCTGCTGAGAAATCCTGAGAGAGTCCTCGGGGAGTGCCTCGGGGGCACCGTAGACATGGGCCATGCCACTGAGGGTTTCATCGACAAAGACATTCAGGGCTTTGTCTGACGGCCAGCCGGGTAATTCGGTGGGCAGGCTTTCCAGCCAGTTCCCCTTGGTTGAAAGGGCTCGCCCTTGGCGAATACGGGTGATGTCCTCGATATTTTGTTTTTGGATCCTCAGTCGTGCCATACAGTCTTTGAGCAGAGGCGGAGTCGGTTCGTTATGCAGGTGAACCCTTCGCAACACGCCTTCATCGGTGCCGCTGATAATTCGCAGCTTTTCCAGCTCGGCATCGCTGAAGCCCTCGGCGACAGGGCCGAGCCGACGCATAAGGATCGAGCCTTGCCAGGTTTGCGGGCGCTCACCCTCCATCAGCCAGGCGCCTTCATCGTTGTGCTGCATCCGGGGGCCGTAGGCGTGGGGCCGTGTCGGGTGACGCAAAGTATAAGGGCCGGCGCTTTCGGTCTTGTCCAGTACTAGCGTGTGTCGGGCTTGCTGCCCGGAACTGAGGGTCAGCAGTGTTTTGTCCTGGTGGTACTGCAGGCCCAGTTCGTCGGACGCGAGGTGTTCGGGCAGGGCCAGGTCGTGGTGGTAGGCGCTGATGTCAGGGTTCCACAATCGAGTGGCGCCATCGTTGCAGGTGACAGGTTTCATGCCTTGTACAAAGGCGGATGGCTTGGGCAGCAAGCCTCCCAGCACTTTTGTGCCCGCCGCAAAAAAACCTGCCTGGATACCGCTCTCCAGCACCCCGAACAGGTGTTCGAATGCTTCAGTGGTCTTGCCTTGCACCCAGTCGTGGATACCCTCATAGGTGTCGTCCAGCAGTTGCCAGGCCATTTGCAGCAGCATCAGTTCGCCGACGACAGGTACAAAAGGCGCGATGACAAAGGCTGCGGCATTCAGCAGTGCCATGCCAATGCCTTTCAGGCGTTCAAGGCGTGCCTCACGGGTTTTGCGGTCTTCGGCATCGGTCGACACGGCGAGGCTTTTGGCATCGTTGAAAATTTTTGCCAGTTGCCTGCTGTAAAGCGTTTCCCAGAGGTCATCAGGTATCGGCACCAGCAGGTATTCAATTGCGGGTTTTTCGATCGGTATCAGGGTTTGCGCAACCAGTGCGTCTGGTAGCGTTGCGCCCGGTGCGATGGGGGTGTCGGGGATGACCTGCCAGTAGGTTCTTTTAAGACCCTCCAGAAAAGCCCCCAATCGGTCGTGGGCGACGAAGCGGCTGAAGAAATGCTGGTAGGAAGTGCTTTTCAGGCGTTCGGTCAGATGCGCCATGCACTCGCCGATCGATGAGTATTCCTTGACCGGATGCAGGGGGTCGTGGGGTATGTACGCAACTACCGATCGTTGATGTACCGGCATGAAGATCAGCGGGCTTTCGATGTCGAGGGAGAGCACTGTCAGGCGATGTGTCAGCCAACGGTTGTCCAGGCCTATGAGAAAGGCATCCAGTGACTCATACAGGGGCAGGCCGATCTGTCTGGTCATCACGGCGTAGGTCAGATCGGCCTTCAGGTCGGCGCGTTGACTGTCCAGTATTTTGTTTTTCAGCCTTAACTGCCTGCCATGATCGTCAAGACCCAGATGGCGCGTGAGATGGTCCTTGTAGCGGGCGCCCAGATTCAGTGTTCGGCACAAGGCCGTGAACGCCTGGACGGGCATGTGCTCGGTGATGTGATTGAGCTGCTTGAAATGCCCCTGGGCATCGGGGCGGCTGATATACCCCGAGCCTGAGAGGTAGGCATAGGGCAGGGTTTCATGCAGTTCAAAGTTGTGCAGGGCCGCGTCTAGCAGGGACACGCGCCAGGTCGTGGTACCGCTTTCGCGCAGGCCGATGACAGGCAGGTAGTTCGGGATATACAGATTGATAAAGGTGTTGTGTACATCCAGGTCCAGCTGATATTGGCGTTTAATAAGGTTGTTCAGCAAGGGCGCCGCAAACCCGTGAACATCTACGACCCTTGCCAGGTCTTTTTCAACATCGTTGCGGGCGGCCCATCGCGCTGCAAACGTTTTGCGCAAGGTGTCGCCCTGAGCGGGCGTGAGGGTCCTCAAGGTTGGGTGAAGGCTGGGGGACGTCCCTTTCAATGCGTTCAGGGTCGGTCGGCCCAGGGACGTGGCCCAGGGCGGCATGGCCTCGGCAATGGTCGTGAAGTGGGGGATGGTCTGGAGTCGGTTCGCCGCTGTTAACCCTTTTTCAGGGGGCGGTTTCAGGGGCGCAAGAGGTGTTGGATCGGGCATGTCCGGTACTCGTATGTCCTGATGGAGTACCTTCAAGATCCGCCAGTACGAGCCCGTTAAAAAGCGCAAATATTTGCTGGCTGGCGGAGGCTTTGCATCAACAATCAGCGATCAATCCATACATATTTAGCACCCATACGTACAGATCCGGCGGTGATCGGCAAAAACTCGCGTTTTCCGGGCAAATCAGCGCGCCAGAGTGCTGCCGCAAAGACGCCCCAGCGTTTAAACTGCGCCTTTGTGACGGAATATGTCGCATTGTCGTAATGCCTTTGTAAATCGTGGTTTGGCGCTATAAGAAGTTGTCGCTTGGCGACAAGGCGTGCTCCCGATGTGTCCCTACAATCCCCCCATCGCTCGCCAGTTTAGGCAGGCGTTCCTCTTCAGGAGACTCCGATGTCCGTTGAGCAAGCCCCGGTGCAACGCGCCGATTTCGACCAGGTCATGGTTCCCAACTACGCGCCTGCAGCCTTTATTCCTGTGCGTGGTGCCGGTTCCCGAGTGTGGGATCAGGCCGGTCGGGAGCTGATCGACTTCGCGGGCGGCATTGCCGTTAACGTTCTTGGCCATGCGCATCCGGCATTGGTCGGTGCCTTGACTGAGCAGGCGAATACTCTTTGGCATGTGTCCAACGTGTTCACCAACGAGCCGGCGTTGCGCCTGGCGAAAAAACTGGTGGACTCGACCTTCGCCGAGCGTGTGTTCTTCTGCAACTCGGGCGCTGAAGCCAACGAAGCCGCTTTCAAGCTGGCCCGTCGTGTCGCCCATGACCGTTTCGGCAGCGAGAAGTACGAAATCATCGCCGCGCTCAACAGCTTTCACGGCCGCACGCTGTTCACCGTGAACGTGGGCGGGCAGTCGAAGTACTCCGACGGTTTTGGTCCGAAAATCACCGGCATTACCCATGTTCCGTTCAACGACCTTGATGCGCTGAAAGCGGCGATTTCGGACAAGACCTGCGCAGTGGTGCTGGAGCCGATCCAGGGCGAAGGCGGCGTGCTGCCGGCCGAGCAGGCTTACCTGCAAGGCGCCCGCGAACTGTGCGACCAGCACAATGCGTTGCTGGTGTTTGACGAAGTTCAAACCGGCATGGGTCGTACCGGCGAGCTGTTTGCCTACATGCATTACGGCGTGACCCCGGATATTTTGACCAGCGCCAAGAGCCTGGGCGGCGGTTTCCCGATCGCAGCCATGCTGACCACCGAAGCGCTGGCCAAGCATCTGGTTGTCGGCACCCACGGCACCACCTACGGCGGTAACCCGCTGGCGTGTGCAGTCGGCAATGCGGTAATCGATGTGATCAACACGCCAGAGGTACTGCAAGGCGTCAAGGCCAGGCATGACCTGTTCAAGACCCGCCTTGAGCAAATCGGCCAGCAATACGGCCTGTTCACTCAAGTGCGTGGCATGGGCCTGCTGCTGGGTTGTGTGCTGAACGATGCCTGGAAGGGCCGCGCCAAGGACATTTTCAATGCTGCTGAAAAAGAAAACCTGATGATTCTGCAGGCCGGCCCCGACGTTGTGCGTTTCGCGCCAAGCCTGGTGGTTGACGAGGCCGATATCGAAGAAGGTCTGAACCGCTTCGAATGTGCCGTAAAGAATCTGACGCAAGCCTGAGTGTGACCTCGACGCCCGGCTTGCCGGGCGTCGAACCGAATTTAATGTGCCGGGCCAGGCTCAATGCACAGGGCTTTCAATGTGGGAGCGGGCTTGCTCGCGATACAGGCAGCGCGGTGTGTCAGTCACGCCGCAGTGACGTCATCGCGAGCAAGCCCGCTCCCACAGTTGAAATCCCGGGTGTACTCGACTGTTCGGCCTATACCCCTCTATGCAATTCAAGGATTAAGGAGTGACACCATGCTGGTGATGCGCCCTGCGCAAATGGCTGATCTGGGCGAGGTACAGCGTCTGGCTGCGGACAGCCCGATTGGTGTCACTTCATTGCCGGACGATATCGAACGCCTGCGCGACAAGATCGCCGCGTCTGAAACCTCGTTCGCTGCCGAAGTGAGCTTCAATGGCGAAGAAAGCTATTTTTTCGTCCTTGAAGACACCGCTGCCGGCAAGTTGGTGGGGTGCTCGGCGATCGTGGCCTCGGCCGGTTATTCGGAGCCGTTTTACAGCTTCCGTAACGAGACGTTCGTGCACGCCTCCCGCGAACTGAAGATTCACAACAAGATTCACGTCCTGTCGCAGTGCCATGATCTGACCGGTAACAGCCTGCTGACCAGTTTTTATGTGGTCCCGGAACTGGTGGGGTCGGCCTGGTCCGAACTCAACTCCCGTGGCCGCCTGCTGTTTGTGGCCAACCACCCGGAGCGTTTTGCCGATTCCGTGGTCACCGAGATCGTTGGCTACAGCGATGAAAATGGCGACTCGCCGTTCTGGGACGCCATTGGTCGCAACTTCTTCGACTTGAACTATGCCGCCGCCGAGCGTCTGTGCGGGCTTAAAAGCCGCACCTTCCTCGCCGAGCTGATGCCGCATTACCCGATTTACGTGCCGCTGCTGCCCGACACAGCCCAAGAGGCCATGGGGCAAGTCCACCCGCGTGCGCAGATCACCTTTGACATCCTGATGCGCGAAGGTTTCGAGACCGATCACTACATCGATATTTTCGACGGTGGCCCGACCTTGCATGCCCGGGTTTCGGGCATCCGCTCAATCGCCCAGAGCCGCGTGGTTCCGGTCAAGATCGGCGCACTGAGCACAGGCGGTGGACGTCAGTATCTGGTGGCCAATGCCCAGCTACAGGATTACCGCGCCGTATTGCTGGAGCTGGATTGGGCGCCGGGCAAACCGGTCACGCTGGATCTGGAAGCGGCCGAAGCACTTGGTGTTGGCGAAGGTGCCAGCGTACGAGTGGTAGCGGTATAACGCGTTTGAGCGAGTTTCGCGGGGGTCGTCAGCGAGCCCCGTCCAAGGAGATAGCATGATCGTTCGTCCTGTACGCAACAGCGATTTACCGGCCCTGATTGAGCTGGCACGCAGCACCGGCACCGGCCTGACCACCTTGCCGGCCAACGAAGAGCGCTTGCTGCATCGGGTCACCTGGGCTGAGAAAACCTTCCGTGGCGAAGCCGAGCGTGGCGATGCGGACTATCTGTTTGTGCTCGAAAACGACGATGGCAAAGTGGTGGGTATTTCCGCCATTGCCGGTGCCGTGGGCTTGCGTGAGCCCTGGTACAACTTCCGTGTGGGCCTGACGGTCAGCGCCTCTCAAGAGTTGAATATTTACCGCGAAATCCCGACCCTGTTTCTGGCCAATGACCTGACCGGCAACTCCGAGCTGTGCTCATTGTTCCTGAGTGCCGATTACCGTACCGGGCTCAATGGCCGCCTGCTGGCCAAGGCGCGGATGCTGTTTATCGCCGAGTTCCCGGAGCTGTTTGGCAGCAAGATCATTGCCGAAATGCGTGGCATGTCCGATGAAAGTGGCCGCTCGCCATTCTGGGAAAGCCTGGGCCGGCACTTTTTCAAAATGGAGTTCAGCCAGGCCGACTACCTGACCGGCGTGGGCAACAAAGCCTTTATCGCCGAGTTGATGCCCAAGTTCCCGGTGTACACCTGTTTCCTGTCCGAAGATGCCCGAGCGGTGATCGGCAAGGTGCATACCCACACCGAACCGGCCTTGAACATGCTTAAAAGCGAAGGCTTCAGTTATCAGGGCTACGTCGATATTTTTGACGCAGGCCCGGCGGTTGAGTGTGAAACCAGCAAGATCCGCGCAGTGCGCGACAGCGAAGCGCTGGTGCTGGCTATTGGCACACCGGGTGACGACGCAACGCCTTACCTGATGCACAACCGCAAACGCGAAGATTGCCGCATCACGGCCGCCCCTGCGCGGCTGGCTGCTGGCACCCTGGTGGTCGACCCGCTGACCGCCAAACGCCTGCAACTGAGCGCGGGCGACCAGGTGCGCGCCGTTGCCTTGTCCGCCCAGTCAATGGCCCCACGGGAGTCAAAATAATGAGTACGTTGTATATCGCAGGTACCTGGCAGAGCGGGCAGGGCGAGGCTTTGGAGTCGCTGAACCCGGTTACCCAGCACGTGCTTTGGGCTGGCAAGGGTGCCGATGCCGGGCAAGTGGATGCCGCCGTGAAGGCTGCGCGCCAGGCTTTCCCGCAGTGGGCCAAACAGACTTTCGAGCAGCGCCTGAGCGTGCTCGAAGCGTTTGCCGCAAGCCTTAAAAACCACGCCGACGAACTGTCGCGCTGCATCGGTGAAGAAACCGGCAAACCCCTCTGGGAGTCGGCCACCGAAGTCACCAGCATGATCAATAAAGTGGCGATTTCGGTACAGAGCTACCGCGAGCGCACGGGTGAAAAAAGTGGACCGCTGGGGGATGCCACGGCCGTTTTGCGTCACAAGCCTCATGGTGTAGTGGCTGTTTTCGGTCCGTACAACTTCCCCGGTCATTTGCCCAACGGGCACATTGTTCCGGCGTTGCTGGCGGGTAACAGCGTGGTATTCAAACCGAGCGAATTGACCCCTAAAGTCGCCGAACTGACGGTCAAGTGCTGGATCGAAGCGGGTCTGCCTGCGGGCGTGCTCAACCTGCTGCAGGGCGCACGCGACACCGGTATCGCCCTGGCGGCGCACACGGGTATCGACGGGTTGTTCTTCACCGGTTCGAGCCGCACCGGCAATGCCCTGCACCAGCAATTTGCCGGGCGCCCGGACAAAATCCTGGCTCTGGAAATGGGTGGCAACAACCCGCTGGTGGTCGATCAGGTAGAGGACCTGGACGCAGCGGTGTACACCATCATCCAGTCGGCCTTTATCTCCGCCGGGCAGCGTTGCACCTGTGCCCGCCGCTTGCTGGTGCCGCAAGGCGCATGGGGCGACAGCCTGCTGACGCGCCTGGTTGAAGTGAGTCAGAGCATCGAAGTGGGTGCTTTCGATCAGCAGCCGGCGCCATTCATGGGGTCGGTGATTTCCCTTGGCGCAGCGCGCGCCTTGATGGATGCCCAGGAAGTGTTGCTGGGGTCGGGGGCTGTGGCCTTGCTGGAAATGCACCAGCCAGACAGCAATGCCGCCTTGCTGACGCCGGGCATTATCGATGTGACAGAGGTTGGCGATCGTTCGGACGAAGAACTGTTCGGGCCATTGCTGCAAGTGATTCGCTACGCTGACTTTGATGCGGCGATTGCTGAAGCCAACAACACGGCGTTTGGTCTGGCGGCCGGGTTGCTGTCGGATTCCGAAGCGCGTTACCAGCAGTTCTGGCTCGAAAGCCGCGCCGGTATCGTCAACTGGAACAAACAATTGACCGGCGCGGCGAGCAGTGCGCCATTTGGTGGTATCGGGGCGTCGGGCAATCATCGCGCCAGTGCCTACTACGCGGCGGATTATTGCGCATACCCGGTGGCTTCCCTTGAAACGCCGACCCTGGCTTTGCCAGCAGCGCTGACCCCGGGCGTGCGGATGTCGTAACGCTTATCTCAACCCTGTGGGAGCGAGCTTGCTCGCGAAAGCCTTAAAGGCCATTCGCGAGCAGGCTCGCTCCCACAGGTGCTGTATGACTTATAACCGTTTTCCGGAGCCTCGCTGATGAAGTCCTTTGAAGTCAATTTTGACGGTTTAGTGGGGCCGACCCATAACTATGGCGGTTTGTCGTTTGGCAACGTCGCTTCCCAGAGCAACAGCCAGCAGGCTTCCAACCCTAAGGAAGCTGCGCTGCAAGGCCTGGAAAAAATGAAAGCGTTGATGGACATGGGCTTTGTCCAGGGCGTGCTGGCCCCGCAAGAGCGTCCGGACGTTGCTGCCTTGCGCAGCCTGGGTTTTGCCGGGACTGATGCTCAGGTGATCGAGCGCGCCGCCAAAGAGGCCATGCCATTGCTGGTCGCCAGCTGCTCGGCCTCGAGCATGTGGGTAGCCAATGCGGCCACAGTCAGCCCCAGTGCCGACACCGCTGACGGTCGCGTGCACTTCACCGCTGCCAACCTCAATTGCAAATACCATCGCAGTATCGAGCACCCGACCACCAGTCGCGTGCTGGGCGCGATGTTTGCCGATCAGGAGCATTTTGCCCACCACGCGGCTTTGCCGGCAGTGGCGCAATTTGGCGATGAAGGTGCAGCCAACCACACGCGTTTTTGCCGCGATTATGGTGAGGCTGGTGTCGAGTTTTTTGTGTTCGGCCGCAGTGCGTTCGACAGTCGTTACCCGGCACCGCAAAAATACCCGGCGCGCCAGACCCTCGAGGCTTCGCAGGCAGTGGCTCGCCTGCATGGCCTGAGCGAGGAGGGTGTGGTGTTTGCCCAGCAAAATCCTGCGGTCATTGACCAGGGTGTGTTTCATAACGACGTGATCGCCGTGGGTAATGGTGAACTGTTGTTCCATCACCAGGATGCTTTCCTCAATACCGAGCAGATGCTGGCCGAGTTGCAGGCCAAGCTGGCGACCCGCGGCGCCAACTTCCAGTCGATCAGCGTGCCCCGTGATCAGGTGGCCGTGGAAGATGCCGTGCGCTCTTATCTGTTCAACAGCCAGCTGCTGAGCCGCGCCGATGGCTCGATGCTATTGATCGTGCCTGAAGAGTGTCGTGCCAACCCGCGCGTGTGGCAGTACCTGCAAGGGCTGACGGCCGCTGGCGGGCCGATCCGTGAGGTCAAGGTGTTCGACCTCAAGCAGAGCATGCAGAATGGCGGTGGTCCGGCGTGCCTGCGCCTGCGGGTCGCGCTCAACGAAACCGAGCTGGCGGCCGTCAACCCCGGCGTGATCATGACCCCGGCGCTGTACGACACCCTGACGGTCTGGGTGAACAAACATTATCGTGATGCTTTGCGCGAAAGTGACCTGGCTGATCCACAATTGCTGCTTGAATGCCGCACGGCATTGGATGAACTGACGCAAATCCTTAAACTGGGCGCGGTTTACCCCTTCCAGATCAATTGAAAGGCGCTGTGCCTGGGCGATAGTTGACGCCGGGCACGCACCTTCACACCCCAATGAGAGCGATGAAATGACTGATACCCTGAAGCTGATCCTTGAAGACACCGACGGTACCCAGCTGGAAACGTCCTGCACGCGCGTTGCTGTCATGTGGCAGGGCAAGGAATTGTGGATCCAGCAGGACGGCCGTGGCCAGTTGCTGATCGGTGTAGACGTTGAAGAAGGCGATGCCGAATACGCCAACCTGCTGCTGCGCCCATTGGCGACTAACCTTGTGAGCCTGCAACTGGAAATGGAACCGGCTGATCTGGGCGATGATGAAGACGGTCACGTACACGGTCCGGACTGCAACCACTGATAAGGAAGTTCTATGCTCGCTCTCGGCAAACTGCTTGAACTGACCTTGGCCGGACGTGAACCGGCCGAGAAAACTCAACTGACTGTCGACGGCGTGCGGATGCGCTGGCTGACCGAAGGCGCGCTTGAAGTGCGCCCGCCCGAGGCTCGTGACAACGGTATGGATCTGTTGTTGTCAGCCGGCATCCATGGCAATGAAACAGCGCCGATCGAGTTGCTTGATCGCCTGTTGCAGGCCATTGCACGGGGTACTATCAAGCCCCGTGCGCGAATTCTGTTCCTGTTCGGCAACCCCGGCGCCATGCGTACTGGCGCACGTTTTGTCGAGGAAGACCTCAACCGGCTGTTCAACGGCCGTCACGAAAGCAGCAGTGGCCCCGAAGCCCTGCGTGCTTGCGAGCTTGAACACCTGGCTGAAACCTTTTTCAGCCCTCCCGGGCGTACTCGTCTGCACTACGACTTGCACACGGCCATTCGAGGGTCGAAGATCGAGCAGTTTGCGTTGTATCCCTTCAAGGAGGGCCGTAGCCACTCTCGCGAAGAGCTGTCGCGCTTGCGTGCGGCCGGGATGGAAGCGGTGCTGTTGCAAAACAAGCCCTCCATTGTGTTCAGTGCCTATACCTACGATCGCTTGGGCGCCGAGGCGTTTACCCTTGAGTTGGGCAAGGCCCGGCCTTTCGGGCAGAACGGCGGAGTCAATGTCGAACGTCTGGAGCAGCGTTTGCAGCAGATGATCGAGGGTAGCGAGCCAGCACTGGCCGATGCTTCGCTCGAGGGTTTGCAGTTGTTCAGTGTGGCGCGTGAAGTCATCAAGCACAGTGATGCCTTTATCCTGCACTTGCCTGCCGATATCGAAAATTTCAGCGAGTTGCCCAAGGGCTATCTACTGGCGCAAGACGCCGGCAAAACCCGCTGGATTATTGAAGAAGAGGGTGCGCGGATCATCTTTCCCAACCCTAAAGTCAAAAATGGCCTGCGCGCCGGTATCATTATCGAACCGACAACCCTGGCCCCACAGGGTTAATCATCCGAGTAATGGATATAGGTTTTGCGCAGGGGCAGCCCCAGTTCTTCGCGTATGCCGTTTTCGCTGAACTGTGCCGGGTTCGTGGGGAGGGCAGGGGTTGCAGGGTCTTTATCGAAGTCAAAGGGCTCTGTGTTGCAAGGTAAGCCCACGGCCTGCAGTTCATCATTTTTCACCAGCGCAGCTTGCTTGGTTCCCTGATGCCCGTCGGGGCTTGCGCCTAAAAATCGTGTGCCCGTGACAAAGTTGTAGGCGTGGCATAGCTCGTGGTACAGAGAGGTAAGCGGTATCGCGCCGGGTGTGGAAAATGCCGGGTTGTAGTACACCGTTCCTCCGAAATCAGGCAGACCTGCCATCCCGACCTGAATAAAAGACCGGCCATCACCCAGATTGGGTATGTATAGGCCGTTATTTACCTGCTTGAGTTCGGCGATGGTGATGGGTTTCTGGCTTTTACGAATACTTTTTGTCAGTTCGCGCAGTAGCTGGCTCCCGTTGCCGGAGCTCAGCAACAGTTTCAAGTCATCCTGAACCCTTACGATAAACTCTTCGCTGCCTTGAATAATCAGCCCTGATTCCGGCAGGGGGATTGGGCTGCCAATAAATGTATTGGCGACCTTTTTGTGCGGGGTGATTCTGCCTTCGGCGATATAGGTGGGCTCGCTGTCGGTGAATACTTTGTCCCTGTCTTTTATTTGATTGAGGATGTCCTGGCCCTGGCCGGTATAGATCACATTGGAGCCCGCTCCTGCTGTAATAAGGTCATCGCCGTCGCCCCCGCTTAGAATGCTGTGGCCCTGGCCTCCGACGGCTACATCGTCACCTTCTCCTGCGTCGATAAAGGCCATGCCGGCCCCGCCACGAAAAAAGTCTGCCCCTTTGCCCGTGTAGGCAACGGTTGTGCCCGTGCCATTGGCGTTGACGATGTCATTGCCATCTCCAGTGTCTACGTAGCTGGTGCCCCCACGGGTCATCACCATGTCATCGCCAGTACCGGTCAGCACCGTGGACTTGCCGCTGCTGGTCACGACGGTGTCATTGCCGGGGCCGGTTTCGATATGAAAGGTGTTTTTCAGGGTATCGGCGATGTAAACCGTATCGTTGCCGTTCAAGGTATGAATTTCGATGATCTGCTTTGCACTTGCAGGCTTTATCCGATAGCGCTCATGGTTCAGGTCGATCAGCAGAGAGTCGTTGTCGCCCTTGGTGACGCAAATGGATGCCCGCGCCACCGAGGCACGGAAGACCAGGCGGTCAATGGGGCGGGGGTACAGGACGCCTTCAGTGACGTAGCGCACGAGGGTGGCGTTATCGCCAATATGAAGAATGCTTTGTGTGGTGCTCTCTGTCACATGGGGCAGGGGGTGTGAAACCGTTGTTTCGGTTCTTTCGAGCGGGGCCTGGGCACCGCCGTCAAACTCGAAATGATGAGGGGCTGGCAGAGGGGTAGTTGTTACTGGGGGCGGGGTTGGGCACATAAGAGATGCTCCTGGGCGTCAAGTTCAAATGTCATCGGTGACCGGGCACCTGTATCGACAATTGAAACGCCTGGATGGCTTATGTGTGCGTTACATGTTTATGGTGTGCTCCCCGGCGAGCCTGGTTTCAGGGCTGGCCGGGGAATCAGGCATTACACCGCGCGTTTTTGCTGGGTATCCATGCGCTTGATGTTGCGGATTTTCTGCAGTGTGTCTACGCACGTCCGGGCGGCTTCCTGGCCTTTGTGCACGAAGTGCTCAAAGAAAAACTTCTGATGCTCCTCACCGGCGTGGAAGTGGTGCGGCGTGAGGCTGACGGAGAACACCGGCACTTCGGTTTCCAGTTGTACTTGCATCAGGCCGCTGACGACCGTCTGGGCAACAAAGTCGTGACGGTAGATGCCGCCATCCACGACCAGTGCGGCGCCGACAATTCCGGCGTAACGACCGGTCTTGGCCAGCAGCTTGGCGTGCAGCGGGATCTCGAACGCGCCGCCGACTTCGAAGAAATCGATGTCGCTTTCCTGATAGCCCAGCACCAGCATTTCGGCCAGGAAGCCCTTGCGGCTCTGGTCGACAATCTCTTTGTGCCAGGAAGCCTGGATAAATGCGACACGTTCGTTGTGGTGAATAGCTGTAGGTTGCATGTTCAGATTCCTGTTTGTGTGAAAAACAGGGCATATGAATCGAATGGGATTAAAGGGTACGTTCAGGAGGGCAGCGCACGGCCATACGGCATCGCCACTATCCCGCCTGGTTGACGGCCCTTTGGCGCCAATCCCGTTCTCTCTTCATCCGGACTATGACCGTCGGCCCCGGGATCACACCGGGTCTGCTGACCTTGGTTTATTCCTGGCCGAAGCTCAAGAATGTGCCAAGCGCTCGCGGGCTATGCGCTTTGCGCGCAATTACCGCCGGTGGGGAGTCGCACCCCGCCCTGAGAACGTTGCCACCAGCCTTTCTGGCGGCGGACATTTTGTATCACATATTTTTCGAGTATGCATTGATGCTTTTTGCTAATAGCTATCAGTTTTTCCATTTCATTAATAAGGTAATTCCTACGTGAGCATCCGAATATTGTCGATCGCTGCAGAGTAGGCTTGTTCTGGCGGGAATCGCACGTTTAGCATTCAACACTGATCAAACCTTGCCGAGGCCAATGCCATGTCTGTTATCGATCTTCGTAGTGACACCGTGACCCAACCCACCCCAGGCATGCGTGAAGCCATGGCAAATGCGCCTATGGGCGATGATGTGTATGGCGAAGATCCTTCGGTGAACAAACTGGAATCCGAGCTGGCATTGCGCCTGGGCTTTGCCAGGGGGCTGTTTGTGCCCACCGGCACCATGAGCAACCTGCTGGCCTTGATGGCGCATTGCGAGCGCGGTGATGAATACATCGTCGGTCAGCAGGCTCACACCTATAAGTATGAAGGTGGCGGGGCGGCGGTCCTGGGGTCCATTCAGCCGCAGCCGCTGGAGGTGCAGGCCGATGGCTCGCTTGATCTGAAACAGGTGGCTGCCGCGATCAAACCGGATGACTTCCACTTTGCCCGCACCCGCCTGCTTGCGCTGGAAAACACCATGCAAGGCAAGGTGCTGCCCACCGAGTACCTGGCAGCGGCCGGCCGCCTGACCCGCGAGCACGGCCTGGCGCTGCATCTTGATGGCGCGCGGTTGTACAACGCGGCGGTCAAACTGGGCGTTGACGCCGGTGATATCACCCGCCATTTCGATTCGGTATCGGTCTGCCTGTCCAAAGGCCTGGGCGCGCCCGTGGGGTCGGTGCTGTGCGGCACCGCCGAGCT